>NZ_JBHFKZ010000040.1:0-47273 GCF_042879375.1 Photorhabdus sp. RM323S | reverse complement strand
GAGCTAATTACCCAAAAAATAGATATGACGCCATTCTACTTCAAAGGTGTCAATGTTGATCCGGGTGATCAGGACAAGGGCGGAGATTACCCAACATGGGATGCAAATAATGAGTATAAAGCTGGCGATAGAGTCAGCTGGAAAGGTCAAAACTGGGAAGCTAAATGGTGGAATAGGGGAACCGTACCTGACGGCGCTGGAACATCTGATGATGCTTATCCCTGGATAAAAATTTAATAATTAATTAAACCCAAGCCACCAGTACAATATATGTACTGGTGGTGTTATTTCTTTCTTTATTCTGCATATATACCCGTCATCTTTCAAGTTGCTGCTTTGTTGGCTGCGTTCTCTTGCCGCCGCGCTGCAATTTGAAATTTATTGGGTATAGCGTTTTGAGCACTACGCAATGAAATTCCAACAATTTCATTACCGAAGTGGACTTTTAGCGTTGTGTTTACAGTTTCTGATTTGTCATAAAATTAATATTTAATCGTGATGTAGGCATTAACTTGGTTTAGAGTTATTTTATATAAATATACAATATAGAGTGGAGGACATTTAAATAAGTTAATATTAATCTTATTTTTATTATTCCGCGCTTAGACTATTCAAAGGATTTATAAGTATGTTCGAGAATGACTTTGGTGTTCGCCAGCAAGTTAAGAGAGAATTTATTTGGGAAGGGCACATGAAGGCGATTGAAAAAGCGTCTAAAATGGGTAATTTTGCTGTCAGTTTTCGGGCAGCAGGTGAACCAACTCTGAAAACGCTGAGTAAAGGTGCCGCCGCGAAAGGACACGATATTCTTGAAAAAACAATTAAGCCTGGTTCAATTAGAAAAGCGTATTCTGGAGATGAAGCTTCAAATGTCATAAATAAGGTACGGAAGGCATCTATTGAGGGTTATGTCGGTCACTGGGATAAAAAAAGTGGTCATCTTAAAGGCATATATATGAGCAGTGGTGACAGAAGAATTTACCCAATAGATTTAAACAATCTCGAGGCAAGTCTTTCTTCCTTAAAAAGAAAAGAGAACTGGGCCGCGCTGCCTTTCACGGGTGACTATGATATGCATGACATGATTAGTTTCACGACGCAACCACATTCAGTTCCATCTGCTTCATTAGAAGAAGAGAAAATAATTGATCTCATTAACCGATTTATTGCCCAATCTGATTTAAACCGACCATTTGAAGATATAGAACATAATGTTATCAGGCATGGTCCTCAGGTAAGTTATCCTGCTTTTGCTATGGACAAAGAGAGAGAAGAAGTCAAGAAACGTGGTGGGATTGTCAAAGCTGTTGCCGAACCTGGAGAGTTCCCAGTTGCTATCATCTGTAAAGGAAAATGGATAATAGCCAATGATATTTATGAATTAGAAAAGTTTTACAACAAGGTTGGTGCAAAAATGAAAGTGAGTTGGAGGCCAGGCGCTGGAAATCCGGGTTTTGTTCCTAATCCTGAAAAACCGGGTATGGCTAGCTTTAGTCGAAAAAAATAAACCCTACCAGCTCAGACCAAATCACCCTTTTCACGAATGAGTTAAAAGGGTGGTAAGACGTTTTGGATTTCATCGTGCCTCTTTGTTGGCACCGGTGACACTTGGTACGTCACTGGATGTAGAAGCATTTGCTAAATCAGTATAACCTCTAACCCCAAATTTTGACTTTCTGAACAGTATTAATGGGATCTAAAAGCTCGGTTTCCCTTGTCCCCGGAGCAGAGCCTCTGACATCAACACCACAAACAGCTCCGTCGTCGAAAATAATTACGCTACAACCGGTTTGTTTCAACTCATCTTCAGCATGCCCAACCTTGATACCCGGTACATCCAGAATTGTTCCATTTGTCTTATACATAAATTCCACACCTTAATCTTAAAAGTCATTCATAAAATATATTAATGTTATTAGAGCTAAATCATAGCAAAGACGACCAAACAAATTGTGATCTTTGGCAGGAATTCAGCTTGATAAATGAAAGGGGATATTTAAGGCTAGATAGAGATGTATGTACTTATGACAAGAAATATAGTTCTCTCAATTGACGGAGTAACAGAAATCATTAGATAATTTTATATTGACTACAATTATTTATACACAAGGAATCCTATTATGTGGCTATCTATTCAAACCTTACTAAAATACTTAAACAAGCAGGACTGAAATAACTTAATTAAGCGGTTGAAAGGCCGCTCTTTAATCAAAGAGAAGGTGTAAGCATGAGATATCCTATTTATTTACATCAGGCTGACGACGGATCGTTTTCTGGTTTTGTGCCAGACGTGATCGGATGTTACTTTGCTGGCGATACCATTGACGACGCTATTAGCGATGCTCAAAACGCATTAGATACTTATTTTGAATACATGAGCGAAAAGGGTGAGGCTCCAGTACAAGCCAGAACTGTTGCTGACCATCTAAGCAATGAAGATTGCACTGGCGGTAGTTGGGCTTATGTTGATATGGATTTAACTAAATACGATGGAAAAGCCATCAAGCTAAACATTACTATGCCTCAATTTTTGTTGGGTAGAATTGATGAATACGTGAACTCACATCGTGAGTATCATAGCCGCAGCGGATTCTTGGCTGAATTGGCTCGGCGTGAGCTGTCGAAACACTCGTAAGATAATCCCTCTATCAAAACCATGAAAAGCCTGCTGTTAGCGGGCTTTTTCTTTTAATAATACATGACTATATTGCTGCTACACGCATAGTGCGCCTAATGTATATTATGTTAAATAATCTACAACGATAAACAAATTTTATATCCCGCCTTTAAATTCAAGCTCGGTTTAAAGGGAAGCTTCGCGGCGAGGTTTGAGCAAACCATGTTTAATTAACTGTTGATGCCAGAGGGACTATCAGGCAAGCATCATTGGTTGGGCGATGGAGCGGCTGCTATCGCATGTCGATCAGTTACTTAATCGTGCCGCTGTCATCGACAGTATGCTGTTTAAATCGGGGGCGTTGAGGCGTCTCTCGCAGCGCCAGGTGACACTGCTTAATGTCATGATGGATATGCCTGATAATAGGTTATGACTTATGAAGTAGATCTCTGATTAACATAAGTTAAATAATATGCGTGGATTAATAAGTTCATGATTCCCTCTGGCTCTTCAAAAAATCAATCAGACTGAGCGCCTTTTAGTAGTCCCCCCTTTTCGCGGTGAGTTATCGTTGCACCAATTTTAGATTATATTTTTGTCATCCTAGCAAAAGACTTCTGCATTTATTGCTCTTTTTTATTGAAATCTACCTCATGATAATAAAACCTTTCTTAATCAAATATTACATGAGGTTTATTATGTCTGTTCCTGCATTTGGATTAGGTACTTTTCGTCTGAAAGATGATGCTGTGATCACATCAGTAAAAAATGCCCTTGAATTGGGGTATCGTGCGATTGATACAGCACAGATTTATGAAAATGAAATGGCGGTAGGACAAGCCATAGAAGAAAGTGGTGTAGCCCGTGAAGATATCTATATCACGACAAAAATCTGGACAGAAAATCTGAGTAAAGAAAAATTGATACCAAGTCTTAAAGAAAGTATAGCGAAGCTGCGCACTGATTATGTTGACTTGACGTTAATTCATTGGCCATCACCAAATAACGTTGTCAGTGTTGATGAAATAATGAATGCGTTGCTGGACGCCAAAAATATGGGGTTGACACGTGAAATCGGGGTTTCAAACTTTACGATCGATCTAATGCAACAGGCTATCGATGCAGTAGGTATTGAACAAATCGCCACGAATCAGATTGAACTTTCTCCATATCTACAAAATTGTCATGTGACGGCTTGGGCGAAAGATCACGGAATTCATATCACTTCCTATATGACTCTCGCTTATGGTAAAGCCCTTCAGGATGAGGTTATCGGACGCATAGCCACAAAACATCAGGCCACTCCTGCACAGGTGATCTTATCTTGGGCGATAGCATTAGGTTATAGCGTGATCCCTTCTTCAACTAAGCGTGAAAATTTACAAAGTAATCTGAGCGCTTCCGAGCTTAAACTTGATGCAGACGATATGGCGGCTATCGCCACACTTGATTGTAATGAACGTCTCGTTAGTCCAAAAGATCTTGCTCCTCAATGGGATAACTAATTGCCCTTATTTCTTAATATGTCCATATACACAAATCAAAATCAATAATTAATGAAGAGTGAGAGATATTATGCTTTTTGAACGTTATTCTCTGAATGGTCTGTCGTTATCTAATCGTATTGTTATGCCGCCGATGACACGTTCGCGGTCTGGAACAGACGGTGTAGCTACTGATTTGATGGCTAAATATTATGCACAACGAGCCAGTGCAGGACTTATTATCAGCGAAGGTACACAAATCAGCCAACAGGGACAAGGATATGCATGGACGCCAGGTATTTATAAGTCTGAGCATGTAATAGGATGGAAAAAAGTAACAGATGCAGTACATATAGCAGGAGGAAAAATTTTTGCTCAATTATGGCATGTAGGACGTGTTTCACACACTACTCTACAACCTAATAATTCTGCACCTGTCTCCCCCTCGGCCCTTCAAGCAAAAGGTGTAAAAGTTTTTCTGGATGTGGAAGGCCGTGGACCTGAACATAGTATCGGTGAAATGGTACAACACTCGCAGCCTCGAGCACTGACGCTTGATGAAATTCCAGATATCGTAAGTGATTATATTCAAGCGGCAAATAATGCTATTGCAGCAGGTTTTGATGGCGTAGAGCTTCATGCAGCGAATGGTTATCTTATTAATCAGTTTATTGATTCTCAGACTAACCTACGAGATGACGAATATGGTGGAACTTTACAAAATCGTTTACGTTTCTTGAGTGAAGTGGCTATGTCAGTAGCGACCACAATAGGGAAAGATAAGCTGGGTGTTCGCCTGGCACCACTTACAACCCTGATGGGGTCAGAAGATAATACTCCTGAAGCAACTTATCTGGCTGCCGCGAGTGTGCTAAATGATATCGGGGTAGCCTATATTCATATTGCTGAAGCTGACTGGGAAGACGCTCCCGTCATGCCAATAGCTTTTAAAGAAGCTTTTCGCATACTCTATCACGGCACGCTGATATATTCTGGAAAATACACTTTGGAACGCGCTGAAGAAGCTCTAACTAAAGGCTGGGCGGATCTGATCGGATTTGGCCGCCCTTTTATTGCTAACCCAGATTTACCATATCGTCTTGCCAATAGGCTAGAACTAAACCCACCGATAAAAGAGAAATTTTTCGGGGGTAATGAGGATGGCTATACCGATTATTTGGCTATAAGCTAGTAGAAATAGATACCTTCCCACTCTTTTAGAGTGGGAAAATTGTTTTTAATAAACTCGGTAATCCCCAGTCTTTGGAGAGTGATACTTACTCATTTAAACGCTGTTTTTACATATTCATTCAGAAAATCAATAAATGCTCTGATTCGGGTACTTACAGCCTGATCACTGTAATATACAGCATTGAAAGGCATCGCGACGGATAAACGTTTTTCAGCCAGTAGTTCAACAAGTTCACCACTGGCAATCTCCTTATCAATCATATAATCAGACAGACACGCGATACCATTACCTGTTACACAGAGTTGTTTAAGGGTTTCACCATTGTTAGAAGAAAGTCCCACTGTTATTTCATGTAGTTGCCCGTCCTGACAAGCTATCGGCCATGTATTAAGTGATACCGGTTCGGTAAAACCAAGACAAATATGGTTTTTCAACTCAGCAATGCATTGCGGTATGCCATATTTTTTCAGATATTTAGGAGAGGCGACGATTTTTCGGTAGCTGGAAAAAAGTGGTCTGGCTCGTAGACTGGAGTCGGTTAAGTTGCCTGCACGAATGGCAATATCCACTTTGCGCTCAATCAGATTGATATAAGTTTCCGAAGAAATCAATGATAACGTTATTTCTGGGTAGCGTTCGCGAAAAGGTTTAATTAGTGGTATCAGTAAATGTAATACTACTGGTGTTGCAGCATCAATACGCAATAAACCACTTGGAATGTGTTTAGATTCCATAAGCTCAGTTTCAGCGGCGGCCATTTCTTGTAGTACATGCTGAACTCGGCGGAAATAACGCTTACCTTCTTCGGTTAGACTAAGCTGGCGAGTTGTGCGATTGAGCAGGCTCACACCTAGTTTCTTTTCAAGTTTTTTTATAGAACGGCTCACTGCGGAGTTTGCTAATTGCAGATGTTCCGCCGCACGACTGAAACTCCCGCTTTCCACGACTGACACGAAAATTGTCAGTTCTTCTGAATTTGCTTTCATTGTTGCTTATATTGTAAAAGAATGTTGGCATTTTAAATATTTATGTTATCAAACCATTTTTTCATACTAAATGCCATCAGTAAACGTTTGCTATGAAGATAATCAGGACTAAGAAGGCGTTTATATATCTCGAATTATGGTTTTCAACGAGGCAGTGCGATAAACCCCTCTTCCAATCCATGGACCTCCATACCTTCCGGCATAGTCTCTCCAACGGTTACAGTTACCTGGCGAGACACAGCCTGACGTTTTAAATCCGGGCGCCAATTTACTATTAATTGTCCATTGCTATCGTGAGTGAGTGCGGCTTCTGGTACAACCATTCCCTGTTCATTGCGGTAAATAACAATATTAACTTTGGCACTCATACCGGGTCTTACGGGATAACCCTGGCTCATGGATGAAGTCACTTTAATCACAACATCATAATAAATCGCCGATCCTAGTTTGTCCGTACTCACACTTTGCATAGCAATGGTTTCAATTTCGCCATCCAGCGGGTGGTCAGAAAATCCCTCCCCACTAATTTTTACTGTCTGCCCTTCTTTGAGTTTGGCGAGATCAGTTTCTTCAACCTGTGCCAGTACCTGATACTGTGTGGTGTCCATAACTTCCAGTAAGGGCATCCCTTCGGTAACTCGAACTCCTGTCTGAATCGTTAAGAGCTTCTTACTTTCTTCCTGTGCTGCCCTAAGCACAACTCCCGAAAATGGCGCTTTGATTTCTTTATGTAAGTATTGTTCCTGTAGCGCCTGATAGCGGCTTGTTGCATTTTGAAGCTCCATCTTTGCGACATTTAAATTATCAAGACTTCCTTTTTGTCTAATAGACGTAAGATCGTCCTGCGCTGAAGAGAGTTCCATTAGTTGTCGGCGAAGTTGTTGCTGGAGGGTTTCCACTTCCATTTGTGGAATGATACCCCGTGAAAAAAGAGTTTGTGTTTTTACGAGATTATCTTTCAATTCTATAACCATATGGTTCGCATTTTCGACGTTTCTTCTGGCCCGAATGACTTCTTGGCTGTTTTCCCAGTCATGCAATTGGTCAACGGCAGATGAGGCTTTGATCATCTCAACTTGCGCTTGCCGAAGCTCAATATCAAGCTTTCGGGTATCAAGCGTAACTAATGTCTGGTCAGCTTTCACCCGCTGCCCTTCTTTGACCAAGACTTGCTTGATAATGGCATCAAATGGAGCGGGTATGGTCTCAAGACGTCCAGATTGCAGTTTACCTACCAGACCGAGTTGTTTTTCTATCAGACCTTGTTTTACTTCAATCCACTGCACTGATTCCTGAGCTGGCGATTGTTCTGAGGACAAAAAGGCCAAAAAACAGGCCACCACGACAAATATGCCAGCTATAGCCCATCGATAACGTTTAATCATTGAGTGTTATCTCCCTACTCTGCAATTTTTTCTGTTCAAATTTCTTAATCATCACGTAATGCCTGTACGGGTTCCATCTGTGAAGCTTTATGTGCGGGATGAAAGCCGGAGATAAGCCCTGCCACAATCGCACTACCTATCCCTAAAGGAATGGATAAAGGGGCCAGAGAAAATGACCAGCCAGAATAAAGGACAAAAAGAAAGGAGACGATGACACCTGTCAGTGTACCAAGTATTGCTCCGGCTAAAGTCAGTGCTACCGCTTCATACAAAAAAAGGTGCCGGATATCATGGGGTCTTGCACCCAAAGCCATACGCAACCCAATCTCTTTTCGTCGAGCCGAAACGTTCATGAGCATCACATTTGAAATCGCAATGCCGCCAGTGAGTAGCGAAATACCCGCCAACCCGATCAACATAAAAGAAAAGGTTTTGTTTTGATCTGCCTGCCCTTTCAGTAGTTGTTGAGCTACCCGAACATCAATTTCAACCGCTGGAAACTTGTGCTTGAGCAACGCCAATAAATCTTTTGCATCGGTTTCTGTGGTGGTGGTTGTTATGGTGCGAGCGATGATGCCATTCAGATCAGTATTGGGTGATATTTTGCGCATGGCATTTATAGGGGCAATCACCACCGAATCCAGAGAAAAAGGAAAGATGGGGTTTTGCCCTTTTATATCGAAAATGCCAATCACTGTGTATAAATAATTGCCAATCTGAATCTGCTTACCGAGTATACGGGATGGGTTCCTTTGACCAAGGGTGACGGCTACTTCATTGCCAATGACCAGATAAGGCGAGTGCTGATCATAATCAGAGATAAATCGACCATGACGAAGTCGCAATTGCATAACTTTCTCAAGTTCCGCAGAGGACCCTATTATGGTAAATGTTTCTGTTTTCCCATTATAACGCCCGGGAGAAGGATAGTAGATCCAGGGTGCTGCGGAAGATAAACCAGGAATAGCCGTTGTCAGGTCGGCCATTTTAATTGATGAACTATCAACCCCATGATCATAGGAGTTCAGGTCTGCTGTAATGACGTTGATATCAAGCCCGCTGAACATCTTCAACGCAGCAAGTGTAGCATTATTCCCAGTATTAACAAATGCCACAACAGACGCGCAGCCAATAGCAATACCCGATAAAGCAAGCAGAGTACTTCTCCCCGTTGCCATTAAGTTACGCCAGGCTTCTCTCCATATCATTAATACCGACATGCCATAATTGCCGTACTGACTATTATCATGCATGGATTGCCATCCCTTTGGTTTCATGCAACTGACCATCAATCATACGTAACTCACGCTGCAAGTAGAATTTATAAGAGCCATTGTTTTTTATAAATTCCCCGCTTTAATATTTATATTCATCAGAAATAATAGCCTATTTACTAAAATAGCCGACTTCTAATAACACTAAGAAATTAATAGTAATTCGATTGACTTAAATATATATAATGTCAGTGAGTTGCATTACAATTATAAATAAATAATTTTCTTTATGTGACTAATATTAAAATCATGATTCATTGTAAATTATTATAATAGAAGATGGGTTTCTAATCCAGAGCGAAATATACAAGTATTTTCTAATCATTAAATATTGCAATGTCACTTATGATGATCTAGACTTAGTTTGAATTATCAAATGTGATTTGATAAGTAATACACTTAAACTGCAAATTCTAAAACTATTAATGGAGAGTTTTTATGTTCAAGAAATTATTGACAGTTGGTGCATTAGCCGCAGGTATTACATTAACCGGAGGAATTGGGGTTGCATCGGCAAATGTAGATTTTTCTTATAATACATGTAAAGATAAGGCCCCACACTGGGACAGCGGTAAGTATACTAGATATATTGTTAAAGATCGTTATAGGTTTGATAATGTATTTAGTGATTCAACTGGAAAATGGTATTTTAAAGGTTATAAATATACAGGAAAGTGTTATATCGCTAAATATGAAGCCGCATAAATATCTGGCTTGGAGATAGTATCCCTCCTTCTTTGAAGGGAGGGTTTTACTACAGACCGCTGACAAACCTCGTTAAAAATAACGGTTTTTTTGCTTTTATCATGTGAATTCACCGAATTAAAAATATTGATTGCATTGCATTATATACCTTTAGATAGTTATGTATCTTTAACTAAAGTAATTCAAATAAATTATACTGAACGAATCGAACGATATTGAGAGGTAATAACAATGGACGCACTTTCAGCCAATGAAGCAAAAACCCATTTCGGCTTAACTCCGGATGCCCAATCAGATCTGATTGAAATTCGCCGATTTACGTTACAACAATGGGGACCGGCTCAGTCCCTAAAATATATATCGGAACTCCGTAAAAATGGGCGTTAGTTACCACATTAAGCATTACAGAATATCTTGGCCCAGCAAAGGTATCTGCTGAACCAAGAATCTTTAATCAAAGTCAGTAACTCGTTTCTTTTCAAATCGAAGTTTCAGATCGGGTCTGAACTAATACATTTCAGATGATACTAAGCACATTATGTTTTTTTAATATCTCTTTAACTCTATCTTTAGGAATGGAAAACGAAGTATTGCCATTTCTCCCAACCATTTTTTTGGCTGCGATCATAGCATTAATTATTGCCTCTTCTGTTGCATTGATTGTTGCCTCATACAAAGGATCTAGTTTGTCATTTGGCAGTATTTTTATTGTTCTTACATCTTCTCTGGAGAATGCATCATTATTTGCGGTTGAAAATGCAATAAATATCTCACCGCTCGTATTTCTGGCTACCCCACCTACCTTTGCAAGCCCAAGAGAGACTCTTTTAGCTATTTTTTCTAATTGGTGAGGAGCTAATGGTGCATCTGTGGCCACCACTGCTATTATAGAACCGGCATCCTTTATTTTTTTCTTGTCTCCATGATATATCGGCTTGAGATCCTGTATTTCTTTACCAACTGGAACCCCAGAAATAATCAAGTCATCCCTATCACCAAAGTTGCCTTGAACAAGAACGCCAATAGTATATCCTCCATCTTTTTTATCTAGAATTCTTGATGAAGTACCTGTGCCTCCCTTAAACTTAAAAAGGTTCATTCCGGTTCCCCCGCCGACATTACCCTCTTCTATCGGCCCTGATTTAGCACTATTTAACGCACTATATACATGTTCTTTTTTTACATGCATACCGTTTATATCATTTAATATTCCATCCCATGTTTCTGCAACCACAGGTAATAACCAAAATAAGTCATCTTTTAGTGGTGATGTTAGGTTATTATCAATCATCCAGCTAATTGTTGAGTCTCTAACAACACCAACACTGTGAGTGTTGGTTATCAATATTGGTGTTTCCAAAAAACCACTTTCTTTGACCCATTGATTGCCTGTCATATCTCCATTTCCATTTAAAGAGAATGTACTCGAAAATACCGGGCTAAATTTCTTTCCTCTTGGCAATATAGCTGTCACGCCTGTTCTTATTGGTCCTTTTCCAATCTCTAGCTTTCCACTACCTTCTATTATGGTTGAATAGCCAACTTTTACACCACTAACATCTGTAATCGCATTATACTTGCCTGTTACTCCAGAGAAAGGAATGCCTAAATCCCTTGCTCTAGTCTCATTGGCTAAAGAATTAGAAGCGATCATTGTCGATATAGATAAGATCATAGTATTTAATATTTTCATAATATCCTTTGTCTGTGCCATTGATGTGGAATATGAACGCTTTTGTTACAGGGTTGACAACCCGTAAAACAGAAGGTTCACCTCTCTTCTTCATTATAAGCCTTACTCATTCAACAGGCAAAAAACTGTATGATTTGAAACTTTTCTATGGGTGTTTTTTTGTTGAAAAAAGGAAATATGACTGTAGTATCAGACTCATCGGGATTTTACATTTCTAAATGATAAATAGATCTTTCTCTGAAAATGCGAAAATATATTAGGTGTATACATGTTGATAATTGGCAATGATAAGTATTGGACAAAAAGTTTGTTGAGGCAACAGCTATCCAAGTTAGGATTACAGAAGAATGATGACGTCATGCTACATGCGAGTATGCGTAGTCTAGGTGCTTGTATCAACGGACCTGATGATGTCATTACTGCCATATTAGAAACTATTGGCTCAAATGGAACACTGTTGTCCTATGTTAATTGGAATCAGAATTATGAAGATGCTGTAGACGCAAATGGATATTTATCTGAAAAAATTAAAATCGATATTAATCCTTTTGATCCTAAATTTAGCCGAGCCAGCCCAGATCATGGAATATTAGCAGAATTTATTCGCACATATCCAGGTTCATTGAGAAGTGGTAATCCCGGTGCATCCGTCTCAGCGATTGGCAAAAGAGCTAAATGGTATACAGATAATCATTCCTTACAGTACGGTTATGGTGATAACTCTCCTTTCGCCAAGTTAGTGAAACAAAAAGGTAAAATATTAATGCTTGGTGCTCCTTACGACACCATGAGCTTATTACATCATGCTGAACATTTGGCCGATATTCCGAATAAAAAAATTCGTTATATGCCTGTACCTTTCTTAAAAGACGGTTTGATAATTTGGGAAATGATTGAAGAGTTTGATACCGTGACACCTGTTTCGCAAAATTTACTTGAAGGGTATTTTTCAACAATTGTGGCTGATTTTATTTCAGCTTATCCAGACATTATCGGTCTATCTGTTGTCGGAAAGGCAAAAACTTTGCTTGTGCCCGCAGCCGAGATTTTGCCTTTTGCTGTACATTGGATTGAGTCAAATTCAGCGTTATTAAAATAAAGTTGCCGCAGTTCATCAGGAAATCAATTTTCCAAAAGATAAGATATAAGTTAAGTATCGTTACCCAAACTCATGATCGTTGATAAATACGATCATGAGTTTCTTCCTTACCTTTATCAGCTAATGTGATGCAATGTTTCGCCGACAGCGTCAAAGAGACGATCCAAATCTGCCCTTTCCGCGTTGAACATAGGCCCGAATTGCAGCGCATCTCCGCTAAAACGTACGTAAAAACCCGCTTTCCAAAGCGCTATGCTAGCATCAAAAGGACGCACAGCGGTATCACCGTCACGGGCCGCCAACTGAATTGCCCCTATTAAGCCACAGTTGCGAATGTCAGTCACGTTTGGACAGTCTTTGAGAGCATGAAGGGCCGCTTCGAAATGAGGAGCAAGCGCAGCAGAACGCTGGATGAGATGGTCTTTATCCAGCAGATCCAAGGTTGCCAACCCGGCGGCACAGGCTACCGGATGTGCCGAGTAGGTATAACCATGACTAAACTCTACAAGGTGTTCCGGCAGTGGCTGAGACATAAAGGCCTCATAAATTTCACTGCTTGCCACTACGCCTCCCAGAGGAATGGCACCGTTGGTAATTTGTTTGGCAAAGTTAAGCATATCTGGCGTCACACCGAAATACTCAGCACCAGTCCAGCGCCCCATGCGACCAAAGCCGGTAATAACTTCATCAAAAATCAACAAAATATTATGTTGATCACAAATTTCACGCAGACGTTGTAGATACCCTTGAGGTGGAATAATTGCACCGGCGGAACCGGCCACAGGCTCGACAATAACCGCTGCGATATTGGAGGCATCATGCAGTTCGATCAACTTGAGCATCTCGTTGGCTAACTCCACGCCACCGGTTTTTGCCATACCTGGTGTAAACGCCATATCGGTTTGTAGCGTATGGGGTAAGTGATCCACGTCCATCAACTGCCCGAACATTTTGCGATTGCTACCAATCCCTCCCAAGCTGGTACCCGCAATATTGACACCATGATAACCACGTGCACGGCCAATCAGTTTGGTTTTCGTGGGCTGGCCTTTCACTCGCCAGTAGGCTTGCGCCATTTTGACTGAGGTGTCTAAAGTCTCAGAACCTGAGCTGGTGAAAAAGACGTGATTGAGATCACCAGGTGTTAAATTGGCAATTTTTTCTGCCAGTTGAAACGACAAGGGATGACCGAACTGAAAGCCTGGTGAGTAATCAAGGGTGCTTAATTGAGCCGCGACAGCTTGCTGAATTTCTGTCCGAGTATGACCTGCGCCACAGGTCCAAAGACCGGACAGACTGTCATAAATCTGGCGTCCTTTATCGTCTTTTAGCCATTGCCCCTCGGCAGCAACGATAAGACGCGGATCGCGGTGGAAATTTCGGTTAGCACTGAATGGCATCCAGTGAGATTTCAGGTTTAACGACTCAGAAAAACGGGTTTCAGACATAGTTAACTTCCTCTCACAAAAGTAAAATTTGAGTTTAGTTCAACTCGTCTACTTTCGCCAACAATAAATTTTACTTTTGGGTTTTATGTGGGCTGTTCTACAAGTACGAACCGAACCACATTATAGTGTGGGATTTAACATTCTTTAGACCGTGATGGTGCCATTGATACAGGTTACCGCGCTGCCACCGACGAAAATCTTACCGTTAGAGTGACTGAGCCGCAGGCTGCCCAAGCGGCCAAGCCTTTTGCCCTGTGATGAATGAACAATTTTATTGTCAATCACAGCGACTTTGTGATAGCGCATGAATGCCGCAACGCTGCCGTTTCCACTTCCGCATACAGGATCTTCATTCACACCACATGAAGGAGCGAAAGAGCGCACTTCAATATCGGCTTCTGCCCCTTCACAATAGGCACCATAGAGACAAATCCCAGTAATGTTCATTTGAGTGTCGTGTTCACTCAACTTTGCATAATCAGGTTCTGTTGCCAGCACGGCTTCCGCTCCTGTGGTATGAGCGACAATCCAGCGGGCTCCAACATCAATAAGTGCAGGTGCCAACGTGCGATCTAGCTGACAACCGAGAATGTTTTCAAGGTGTTCTGTTTGCTCGGTATTGAGCGGTGTGATAGTCGGTTCTGGCAGTTCAAATGTGATTGTTGTATGGCCCTCTTGTGTTTCGGCCACGTTCAGTGTAATCAACCCTACCCCACATTCCTGAATCAGTTGCCCCCCGTTCGCTTTAATTAAACCGGCTTCAAGAAGAGCATATGCGGTACCTATTGTAGGATGACCCGCAAAAGGGAGTTCGCTGCTAGGGGTAAAAATCCGTACACGGTAATCTGCCAATGGATTTTCTGCCGGGAGGACAAATGTAGTTTCAGAAAGATTGGTCCAGTTAGCAATATCCTGCATTTGCATCGGTGAGAGTTCCCTTGCATCCATGACAACGGCAACGGGATTTCCCTTGAAAGGCTGGTGAGTGAACACATCAATCTGCTTAAAGGGTACGAGTGACATAAAATTTCCTTATTATAGTGCCAAAAGTGAAAAGTAATTTGTAAGTATGTTAAGAAAGATGTTAAGAGCAGAAAATATGGCAAAATGGTAGGTTGATGTCAAACAATCCATCATTAATTACAGCAATATCGGTCAGGTAATGCTTCTTGTGCTCAGGCATAGTGATCGTTTTACGACACATTGCCAACGACCAACACAACCGTGATGTGCGTTACGAGGTTTATAAAAAGAATAATCTCGATATAAAGATATGTGATGAAACTTAAAAAACTAATTAAGTTAAACTATTCATGAAATAACTCAACATTAAGCTAATTGTGTTAATAGTATTCTTATGACTTGTCAGAAAAATAAAATAGGGATGTCATCATATGATTTATCTAATGTAAAGAAGAAATCGATATTTGATTTTGTATATGGAACAATATTTTTAGTCGTATTTTTTAACATGGAAAAATTAACATGCCAAATAATCGTGTAACTTATCGGGCTGATACTCGTCCGCCTGAACAAATATTCAATATGGGATTTCTTCCCCGTTTCACTGGGGCATGAAAATACAAGATGGAGGACAAATGATAGGTGGAATATCAACATCGAAAGAACTTTCTATCGCAATGAACTATGCTGCGCTATATGAAGGCTATGTATATGCAGTCAGAGCTAATGGTGTTGATTTATTGGAGTATTTTGTAAGAATAAAAGCCCCTTCTGGGGTAATAAAAAATGCGACAACGCAAATGGAAATAGCTTGTGAAAAGATTTTGGCAAAAGATGTGCTGGCCGCACGGAGAGTGCTGTTTCTGAACCTTCATTTCATTCCTAATGATAAATTTTACGAATGCAATATTCTAACATTAAAGAAATTTAATTCAGAAAATTGATAATGAGTTCCGTGAACTTTTTCGTTAGGTGAATTTTGTTCAGAAATTTCTTTACTGTTCCTCATCGGGTAACACAAATAAGCTTTTTTTCCTCATTTTAAAATCCATTTTTTACTATTATTAATAAGTCACCTTTGATTTTTCCCTTTCGTGACAACGGTTAATTTAGAAAAATTAGATTGATATACATCAGCTTGCAACCATTCTTGCAGGTACTTATTATTTGGAGAAAGCAATATGTTCTCGCGTCGTGATATCTTGAAGGCATCCGCAGTTAGCGCGGCAGCAGCCAGCGTGATGGGCAATATGATTAAATCCGCTGTTGCTGATGATCAACGTAATCTTGTCTCACCTGACAATAAATCGCCAGGAAATGCCAAAAGCTTATATAAATATAAATTCACAAACAGTAAAAAACGGGTATTGGAATATGGATGGGCACGCGAAGCTACGGTGGAACAATTCCCGATATCCGAAGGTATTGCCGGTGTTGATATGACACTTGAACCTGGTGGTGTGCGTGAACTCCATTGGCATGCCATTGCCGCTGAATGGGCATTTATGCTTGAAGGCCATGCACGTATTACTATTATTGATCCGGAGGGTAAATGTGAAGTGGCGGATTTTGGCCCCGGTGATGTGTGGTATTTTCCTAAAGGACACGGCCATTCTATTCAGGCGCTTGAGGATGGCGCACATTTTGTGCTGACTTTCGATAACGGGCACTTCTCAGAATTTGGCACTTTCAGTATCACTGATTGGGTGACGCATATACCGAGAGAAGTGCTTGAAAAAAGCGTTAACATGCCGGCAGAGGTTTTTTCTAAAATCAAACAAGGGGAAGCTTATATCGTCGGTGGTGCTATACCGCCAAAACTGCCTCTGCCGGTTAACGACGGAGGGCTGAATAATGCACCACTCACCCACCGGTATGAGCTCATGAAGAAAAAACCCTTCTTCGAAAACGATGCAGGGAGTATTCATAAGGTGTCATCGCTGGAGTTTCCTATTTCTACAACTATTACCGGCATCATAGAGATCATCAAACCTGGCGCAGTACGTGAGTTACATTGGCATCCTAATGCCAATGAATGGCAATACTACATTTCAGGCAAAGGGCGTATGACGGTATTTGGTTCCCACGGACACGCCCAAACCGAGAAATATGAACCGACCGATGTCGGCTATGTGCCACAAGGATTTGGTCACTATATCGAGAATATTGGGAATGAGGATCTTAAAGTGCTTGTTGTGCTGGATAACGGCATCTACCAAGATATTTCACTATCCGATTGGTTAGCTAAAACGCCATCTTATCTGTTGGCGGATAATTTCAACAATAAGATTGCCGATTGGGTAGACCGTCCCAAGGATAAGCTGGTTATATCGCGCCGCAGGACCTGATATATCCATCATATTATGTTGTACCGAAAATAAGCCTCAGCCCCGAATGTTCGGGGCTTTATGAGAGGCTGATGTGGTTGATATTACCGGGTAAGCTAATGATTTCATTTCCAATAACTTCAATTATTTACCTCTGTTACGTTCAAGAAACAATTTATCTGTTTCATTTGCCAAGATCCCACCGACTAAAGTTATTGGGCTGTAAAATGACGATGCTCTTTCTGCAATCTCATGCGCAGAAATATCAATCTGACGGATCCCTGCATTACGAATAATACTGATAGATGTTGCCCATATTACTTCACGGATCCCGAGCCAGGCCAAGGCGCTCATGCACATCGAACAAGGTTCTCCTGTGGTATACAGCGTAACATTCTCCCATCCCTGGTTGCCATATTGAGTAATATAATGATTTATTGCCTGAATTTCCCCATGCAAGATAGGATTACTTCTACCTGCATTCACACCACGACTTAATATTTCCCCGCTATTTCTGTTAACTATTATAGCGCCAAAAGGGTACTTTGGATTCTTTATGGCCTCTTTTATTGCCTCCTGCATATATTTTTCATGTTCGGCAATTTCCTGTTTTGATAATATGTTATTGGTGATCTGTGTTTTTTTCTCTCCTGCTTGTGTGATAAAAGATATACTGATACTCATAACACCAATCATTGCCAATAATTTTCTGCGGGTTTTATTCATGATTAATCCTTTCCTGGTTGTAATTTTATTGACCTTCTATTACGATGGAGTGAAAAATAAAAATTACAACTTGCATAATATCTACCATTAACAATATTATTTAAAATAAATAATACTGTTAATTTATTATTTAATTCTGGTGAAATTAAATATATGTTAATTTTTCCACTGATACATAAACCTTATGTTCAGTTATTGAAATTGTCAAAGATCTTAATCTATATTTTTATTATCATGATAATAATAAAATAATTTTGTATTTCTTAGATATGGTTAATGAAAAGCCAGAAATAATTGAGAAATATTTTATTACAGATTGTTATTGGTTAGAAAATAACTGCGAGTAAGGCGGGAATAAGAGTGCTTTCCCATTCACTTTTCCAATTGCTGTTCAATCTGTTGTTGGAAATATTCCGCACGAGTCAACAAAACCTCAATCGTCTTCTCATCATAACGTTCACCCTTTTCAATACGCAGACATATACGTATTCCTTGCTGATATTGCAGCAGAGCAAAAGCGCCTTTCATACGGTGTGCGTGATGCGTGACTTTTTCATGTATTTGTTGATTTTCCGGTTGTCTCAGTTCTGCAATATCTTCCGACATCCCTTGCCACACTGCACTGAGTAATTGGTACTCTACAGTAACATCTCGCTGGGCCAGCGCCTGAATCTCATCAAACTGTAACGTGATTTTATCATTTACTTGTCGGTAATAACGGTTGATTTCTGCCAACAATTTGCTTTGTACCAATGGCTTGGTCAATACACCATCCATTCCCGCGTCCAGACAACGAGCTTGCTCAGTAGAAAATGCGTTCGCGGTACACCCCAGAATAATAAACGGGGGTAATTGCCGTAGTCGCTCATGTTTTCTCAATAACTGAGCCAGTTCATAACCATTCATCACCGGCATCTGGCAATCCGTCAGCACGAGGTCAAAATACCCCTCTTCCATCAGATTCATCGCCTGTTCTCCGCTTTCAACTAATACGACACGATGACCCGATGGGGCTAACTGCAACGACAGCACCTGTAAATTGGCAGGTAAGTCATCAACAACCAAGATATTCAGCGATTCGTGAATTTCCCCTTCAATATTTTCAGTTTTTTCGCTTACTGCTTCTTTCTCAACCGCACTACACATAAGTGGTAACGTTACTGTAACCTGCGCGCCACCACCGGGTGCACCGGTGATTTTCAGGCTACCACCCATTAATTCAACTAACTGTACCGAGATGGGTAACCCTAACCCAGTGCCGGTTTTACCACCACAGTTTTGCGTCACTTGTACATAGGGTAGCAAAACAGCTTCATACATGGTTTCTGGGATACCGCAACCGGTATCTGCAACCACCAGCGTGATTTCATCCTGGTTACTCTCTGGCATATGCTGATAGCTGGCGCTGATTTGTACACCACCCTGTTCAGTAAATTTAATAGCATTACCCAGTAAGTTATTGACTATCTGAGTTACACGTGTTGCATCCAGCTGATGGTAATATTCAGACGGTAAATCGAATTGCCGGGCAAAAAACAGCCCCTTTTCCTTAGCGCGATGACTAAAAGCCACCACACAACTTCCCAGAACTTCCTGCAATGATTCTGGTTTTAGATTCAGCACCATACGTCCAGATTCTATCTTGGAAAAATCCAGCACATCACCGATTATTCCCTGTAAAGACATTGCAGCGTGCCATGCGATATGTAATGGTGCAGATGGCAGAGGTTGCTGTTTTACCTCCAGATCGAGAATACCGATAATTGCTTGCAAGGGAGTGCGGATCTCATGGCTCATGTGTGCCAGAAAATCTGATTTCTCCAAACTGGCAAGTTCAGCCTTATCGCGCTCCTGACGCAGTTCTTGCGCCAACAATTTACGCTCGGTCACATCAAACCAACCACCAATTATTCCCTGAACAACGCCTTCGGTATTGCTGTAACTTTCAAGCCACAAATAAACATCTCTGTCCTGCCCCCGGATGGCAATGCTACGATCGGAGAAATGCGCAGGCGCCCCTTCCAGACAGTGCAGAAAAATCATACTGATATCTTGCTCATCGGCAGGTTTTAAAAAGCACAGAGAAAAGAGACTACGACCAATCACATCAGATCCGCGAGTGTTCATCTCGCGGCGGAAATAAAGGTTTGCTGCCGTAACGCACATGGTCGGATCGCAGACAAACATTGGCGTAGGCATGTTATTGAATAGTGTTTCCCAATACGTCAGCAAATCCTGTAAGTTGTTTTCCGCTCTTTTACGTCGTCTGATCTGATGGGCAAGATAACTCCCCCAAAAGGCCGAACTCAACGCAATGACAAATAACGCCCCTCCCCACAATTTCACCCAGGGAGAAATTTTATTGTCAGCATAGGTGGTCACATTTCCCATAGATAACCACTTCAGGCGCAACACCCGCAGCTCATTTGGCGGTAATGCATCAATGCTTTTATTCAATATATCAATCAATTGAGGATAAGTGGGTATGATGGCGTATTGTTCCGGTTGCAATGAGCCTTCAAAAAACTGAATAGAAATATTGGTACCATAATGACTTGCTTGCAGATAATCAGCACTTATCAAGCTATCAAAAGTTGCATCTGCTGCCCCGGCTAGCACCATATCAACACCTTGCGTCACATTATCAACTTCCATGACGAAGATCTCCGGATATTGCTTCAATACCGACAGGAGAGCATGACCGCGCTGAATCGCTACCCGATGGTGTTTAAGTTGTTCAAACTCATAGGGAGCATTACGCTCATTGCGAGTGATCATCACCCATTCCACAGTACCATAGGGATGACTAAAAGAGAGCCAACGACGACGTTCCGGCGTACTAACTAACGAGGTCATTTGGGCTTCGCCATCTTTTAGTAGTTTTTTGACCCCCACCGCGCCATCCGCCGGGATAAAATTAAAGGTAATGCCACTTTTCTCTCCCAGCAAACGTAAAATATCCACATCCAGGCCAGTGAGTTGCCCATCTTTATCCAGAAATGAGTAAGGCGGAGCGGCACGACTAATCGCGACATTGACGACCGGATTTTTTTTAATCCAGGTTTTTTCTTGCGGCGTAAAGGTCATCGTATCGTTATTGCCGCTCAGAGCCAGCCCGGAAACCCAACGTTGATAAACCTTATTTCTGATTTCGTGAGGAATAGCAGTCAGGATGAGATCTATGGTCTCAACCATCCCATCCCCGTTGTGGGCAAGAAAATCATACCGCTCTCCCTGAGAAATATCCCGACGGTAAGTCAGCTTTGTAAACGGGCGAAAAGCCAGCAAATAGGCAATCTGGCTTTGTCCGTCCAGATAGGCATCAACTTCACCATCCACCACTGCTTGTATTCCCTCCTGTTGGTTTTTCGCCACCAAAACACTGCGGTAATGTTTACGCAATTGCTCAATGGTATTCGGGTTACTGCCTGGTACTGCCATAATATTCATTTGTGCAAACGGCTTATTGACTTGTTCTTTGCGCACAATCAGGGCAAGCGGTTGTACCAGAATCGGGTAAGTGTCATCCTTCCTATTTTCCATCTGGGGTGAAGCAGAATGTGATAACAACTGAATATCTCCACGCTGTAATGCCGCATAGGCTGATTCCCAGTTACCAAACAGCCGTACCTCCACTGGCCTTTTTAATACGGTTTCAATCAGGCGCAGATAGTCAGCGTAAATCCCTTCCAACTTGCCATCCCAACGATGGATCACCAATGGCGCACCAATGCAGCAGAGAATGCCGACTTTTAGTGTTGGAAAGTGTAAAACCGAAATACCTTGTTCTTCGATAGGTAATTTGACGGGTAATGGCGTAAATTCCTGAGTGATGACATTCGAATAAAACTCCACCGGTAGCCCGTCTGAAGGCAGCTCTTGCGCATTACGGTATTCAAACAGATTGAGACTCCGGCCAGATAATGGCAACAGGAGTATCAATACAGCTAACCATCGTGATCCTTTTCGACCGCCTTTCATCTATTACAATCCCAATCCAACCTGATGCAAATAATTATAAAGCGCGGCTTCATTATCTAACCCCAGTTTTTTCATCGCGCTAATTTTTTGTGCACTTATCGTCTGCTTGGTACGGTATAAACGTGCAGCGATATCATTCACACTCAACCCTTGCCCCAATAATTTAATGACTTCCAGCTCTTTGCCGGTCAGCGCCTTTACCACTTCCTCGTCCGGAGATTCAATAAATTGCTTGCTCAAATAAGGCTTATCGTGCCCTGTTGTACTGTACAATCCTTTCACTAACTCGTGAGACAGACTGTTTTTGTTCAAAATCGCTTTCACTTTATAATCAATTAATGAAGCTATTATCTTCCGGTCGCTGATCATCGTGATCACCACAACAGGCAAATTCGGATATTGCTCACGAATTCGGCTAATCATCCGCAAACCGTCGATCTGGTTATTACCTGGCATATTGAAGTCCGTAATCAGCATATCCGCCTCTTTTTCTTCCAGCAGAGAAAAAAGTGTAGTCACATCATGCGCCTCCCCCACAACCTGATAATTCTCGGGTAATGTTGCCAATACGGTGCGTAGTCCTAATAAGAAGACTGGATGATCGTCAGCAATGATGACTTGTCTCGACATTGGTTATTTCTCCATATTATTCTCTATTTCACGCATAGTTCCTTCAATAAAACCGGCGTTTTCGCCTACATGAACGATCAAGGCGATAATCACCGGGTTAAATTCGCCTTTACCATCAGCAATCCGAATTTTTAACGTCTGGGGTATACGCGAGACGGAACGTTTAAGCTGTTCGATTTTCTGCCGATCTTCTGTATGCACCCAAGCCAGTAACTGCGACCAGCAGACGGGGGCTTTACCACACCGCATCCAGGCCGCGTCATGATGCCAATACAGATGCCCGTCGGCACTTAACCGAAAACAATTAATCTGTTCTTGCTCCAGCATAGCTCTCATTAACAAAAAATGCGCTTTACGGCGATGTAATGCATTGATTGTGTTATATAAACAACTACAGCATAACAACGCAGGCAGGGTAAATGCGGTACTGTACCATGCCGCAATTTGCACGTTCTGTTGGATGCTCATTAATCGGGATGCGAATGGCCCAAAGCCAAAAATGGTTGCACTCACAATCCCTACCGTACATAAGGATAAAAAGCCGCTTAATACCAGCAAATCACCTCTTAACGCCAGTAGCATCGGCAGGCCGAAGGAAAATAGGAGCGCTACTCCTTGCCAATGTATTTTCCCGGTTTCAGGTGGTGGGCTGGTAAACAATGCTGTCATGGCAAACACGGCTACCAACCATAAACCATAGGTTTTCCTGTCTTCAGCCCGACTTTTCTTGTAGGTGATGAAAGAAATAACAAAAAACGTAAACGGCAGATAACTCAACACAGAGCCGACAACAATCGGTAATGAAATAGATATATCGATAGGGTAATCCAATAAATGAAGTACCCACTTCGCCATAAATCGCTCAATAATTCCGCTTAACGAGCAAAGTACTGTCAGATTGAAGATGTCACTTGCCCGCTTCGGGGCCCACATTACACCGTAGAAAAATTGCCAGACCAACCCTGTTACTACCAGCATCACTACATTGATACAAGAAAATATCAGCGAGACGCCCACCGGTCTGCCATACCATTGGCTGGCTGTTAGCGAAATCAGAGCACTCGTTATTAACCAAACAGGCCAGTACCGTGGTGCCCTGGCACAAAAAATACCTTGTAACAGGCCCGCCGGAAACCACACCAATGACGACAGGCTCCAGACATCACGCACTTGCAAACTCAGCAATGCCAGCGCAAAATTGACTAGCGTAAAAATAAACCAAAAGACCACTATCTTTTTCATTTTCATCAGGATCTCATTTCGTAACACTGAATGTTACATCATAAGATAATATGCAACATTCAATATTACATCACAAGATAATACGTAACACTAAATGTTACATCATAAGGTAATAATAGCAGAGAAGGCCGCTTTTTACCCTAATTGATCATGCCTGATAGTTTTATGGTTATAGTTTCCTTTGTTATTATGATAACTGTATTTGGCCTTCGATAACATCCAGGCGTACATCCTCATTCACTGGCGCATCTCCTAACAGCAATTGATCTGATAACAGCGGCAAGACGAACTGGGTTAACAGGTTATCAATTTCACGGGCACCACTTTCCGCGATCCGGCATCCTTCAGCAATAAAATCCACCAGCGCATTGCTATAGTGCAATTCGCATTGGGTTGCTTGACGATAACGCATCACAACTTTATTCAGTTTATGATGCACAATGGCATGCAGAATTTCGCCATGTACCGGCAAATAAGGAATGACCTGCAAGCGACCTAAAAACGCAGGCGTAAAAATACGTTGCAGTTCCGGCCGGATAATTTCCTGAATATCTTCAAGTGTTGCCGGATGAATTTCCCCCTGTATTTTCACGCCTTGCATCGCTGCACGCATCACTAAATCCGATGCGGCATTAGTGGTCAGGATAATCAACGTATTGCGGAAATTAATCTGCTGCCCTTCAGCATCTTCCATCATGCCTTTATCGAACACCTGGAAGAACAGCTCCAGTACATCGGGGTGCGCTTTCTCGACCTCATCAAGTAATACCACGCTGTAGGGCTGATGGCGAACCGCCTCAGTCAGCACTCCGCCCTGTCCATAACCAACATATCCTGGGGGAGAACCTTTTAGACCGGAAACAGAATGTGCTTCCTGATATTCCGACATGTTGATAGTGATCAGATGATGTTCACCGCCATACAACTCATGCGCCAATGCCAGGGCAGTTTCGGTTTTCCCCACACCAGAAGGACCGGCAAGCATAAATACACCGGTTGGCTTTACCGGATCAGCCAGTTGTGCTTTAGCAATCCGAATTTGACGGGCTATCTGACTAAGTGCATGATCTTGCCCCATTACCCGCTGACTAAGGCGCGTTTCCAACTGACGCAGCACATCGCGTTCATTTTCCACCATCCGGCCAAGAGGTATCCCGGTCCAACCGGCAACAATATCGGCGACACAGGCAGCATCAACACAGTCAAATACATAAGCATGCTGATGGTGACGTTGACGCAGTTCCGCACGCAGCACAGGTAACCGTTCGTCGTGTTGTTCCTCACAGGCAAGGATGTCGTTCACTAACTGACGTTGAGCGTGATATTCCGGCAAAATTTTCTCCAGGGATACCTGCAATTCGGTTTGACGTTGTGCCAACTTCTGTAATTGGGTTTCATGACCACCTTCACGCAATAATGCTTCCTGTTCGGTAGCAATGTTTGCCAACATGGCACGCAGATCTTCAATCGGTGCAGGTTCGTCAGTCTGTGAAACAGCAACACGGGCACAAGCGCTATCCAACAGACTCACCGATTTATCCGGCAACTGACGTCCGTTGATATAACGGCTGGATAATACAACGGCTTCTGTCACCGCCTCTGCAAGTACTTTGACGCCATGATGCTTTTCCATCGCCGGAGTCATAGCCCGTAACATGGCTATCGCCAGTTCGATCGAAGGCTCTTCAACTTTGATCACCTGGAAACGACGCGCTAATGCTGCGTCTTTCTCAAAGTACTTCTTATATTCCGCCCAAGTAGTTGCCGCGATAGCACGCAATTCACCACGTGCTAACGCCGGTTTCAACAGATTGGCCGCATCGTTTTGTCCGGCCTGACCACCAGCGCCAATCAGAGTATGAGCTTCATCAATGAACAAAATCACGGGTGTGGGATACCCTTTCACTTCATCCAATAATTTCTGCAAGCGACTTTCAAACTCACCTTTTACGCTGGCCCCCGCTTGTAACAGCCCCATATCCAGCGTGAATAATTCAGCTTGTGCCAGCACTTCCGGTACACGGCCATCAACAATACGTTGTGCAAGCCCCTCGATCAGCGCTGTTTTACCGACACCGGCTTCGCCGGTTAATAACGGGTTGTTTTGGCGACGACGCAGTAGCACGTCAATTAACTGGCGAATCTCCCGTTCACGGCCTAAAACCGGATCCAGTTTGTTATCACGCGCCGCTTGCGTCAGGTGATGAGTGTATTGCGCCAACGCGGATTGGGTCTTATCCCCAACGGGAGCTGTGATGTGTTGCGGTTCTGTATTTACCTGTGTACGCAGCCACTGTTCTATAGCATCAGTGTTACACTGTAACGCCTGCTGTAGCTCCGATGTGAGTGAATGATGCAGTGACGGATTCATTATCAGTGCCGCAATCAGCGCTTGTTGGGTAATCTGCAACGCCCCCCAGTGGGTACTGGCGTACATCCAGCTCTGCTCCATCCATTCTGTCAAGTTAGTCGCAAGTACCGGAGGACGATGATTACCGCTGCGTAATAACGTCAGTGACCGCTGGCAGGCATTCAGCAACGCAATAGCATCAATACCACCGTGGTGACACACCTGTTCCATCATTGGCATCTGTTTTTCAAACAAAGCCAGCAACAGATGCTCAATTTCCACTTCATGATGGGTGCGCCGTACTGCCAGATTAGCGGCCTCATCCAGACATTGACGCGCTTCCACCGTTAATTTACTGACGATCTGTTTAAGATAACTACTCACTTTTAGGTTTCCTTAATTCATTCCAATATGTGGTGATCTGTAACGGCAACGTAGAAAAGGTTCCTTTCGCCACTACCGGTTCACTTAAATTTAATAACTGGCTGTCCAGTCGGTTGCGTTGTTCCAACAACACCGTTTGTTGCTGCTGATGTTGTTGCCATTGCCGATACAATGCTGAAACTTCCTTCCCTCCGCTGATCTGATAGCGCACGGTGATGTTATTGATCCCCAGCGCACTTAATTCATCGCGTTGCTGCGGGAATGCCTGTGCCGCCAGCGTCAATTCACCACTGGAAAAGGCATGGATAAATTGCAGCAAACCATCAGTACCAGCGTAGTTTTTACTTAGCGTAAAGTCGGGGAAATACACCTCAATCTGTACCTTGCTGCATGATCCCGGACGCCAGTGCAAGGTCCTGCTGTCATTGAAATTCATGCTTTTGAGCTGCTGTACACCATCATCACAACTCAGCGTCACTGAACTGCCAACCGGCAATACCCGGGCTCCTCGATTGGCAGTCGCTGGCTGACTGGTAATCATCACCTCCGCCGATTGATCCTGTTTCGGTTCCTGCTGCTCAGTCGCCAGTTCACGCTCACTTTCCAGCAAGTTGAGTTTCTCTTGCAGGCGACGACGAATATCAGATGTCGATGAAAGCATGTTGTTCGGCTGGATCAGGTTATTGATATAGAAAATGAAATCATCGTTAAACGGAAAGACCACATCTTCTATTGCCTGGCGTTTAATACCCTCAGGACGAATATCCAGCGCATACTCTGCGGTATCCCGCACAAACGCATTGCTGTACTCATACAGCCGTGCGTTCAATTCCCGGCCATCAAACAGTTCCTGCTTGCTTAATTTTTCCATCGGCCAGATCACTTTGCTTTCCCATTGTGTTTGCAAACGGCTGGCGGCACTTAAGAATGCATAACGCAATACCAGATGTGCATCACCCTGATAGAGTCGCCACAAGGTTTCATTGACAACTTCATTCTGCTTATTTTCGGTCTCATGACGCCACAGAGTGAAAAGATTAAATAAGGTCCGTAAACCGTTATCATTCAGCTCCCCTTTCTCGCTACTCAGCGCATTTTTGACCAACAACCCTGTTTCCATATCACTGAGCAATTCACGCTGGCTATTTAACTGTACAGCCTGCCGGTAGGCGCGATAGCGTGTCAGCGTGTTGTCATCCAGCTGCACAGAGATCTGTGGTGAAATGCCAAGCCATGACATGATGCGCTGACGCAAAGAGATGTTTCCCAGTGAAACGCGCTGCATCACGTTGCTTTTTTGCACATAACCATGCAGTTGCCATAAACGCTGTTGCGTCTGCAACCAAGGCTGCTGATCCTCCTGCGCCACTGTAGATAAGTCACTCTCCAACTGCTTTAAGAAAGCGATATAGGGGCTATCATATTGACCTGTTGCCAATATCAGCGCTCTCCAGTTTTTCTTGCCGCGTACCCACTCTTCCGCTTGTGGCATAACTTGGGCGAATGCTAACCATTCTGACTGGCGTTGATTCTGATACTGTTGATGAAACGAGCGCTGCAAAGGAACAAAAACCGCTGGTCTGTGAAGCGCTTGTGCCAGTTCATCCAGAGTAGCCTGAATATCGCGCTCACCTGCCCGGGTATAAATGCCGCGAATACGAGCGTTAATTCTGGTGGCATCATCGCTGGCCAGCGGCCAGAAATCAGCCAGCGTCAGCGAACGTGTTCCTGCGGGTTGTTCGTCGGCTAAAAGCCATTGCCAATTACCGGTATCCTCCAGTAAGGAGCGCAATACATTCCGCCATTGATCAAATTCCTGCTGTGCGTTGTCCTGCTGATATTGCGCCAGACGCAGAGCCACGCGCTGTTCTGCCGATAAAGGATCATTTTCACCGCTTAACAGTGAAGCAGAATAAGCTGGCATACGTTGCAAAGTTTCCAGCGGAGCGCCATGCGCCATTGCTTGTTCAATATTGATAAAACGCGCCCAATGTAAAGCCAACAGCCGTTTTTGTGGTGCCTCAGCGTTATGGAAGCGTGTAAGCAAGTGTGTAACCACCGATTCCGGGTTGAATGCTTTAACAGGTGCTTGTTGCTGATAGTCCCTCGCCATACGTTGTTCAATCGTATGGGTAACCGGATAAAAAATCAGATGTGACAGGGTTTCCTGCAACCAGTATTCAACCTGCCGATAACGCAAGTAACTGCGCTCAAGCGGGTTTGTCCCATGGATATTTTCAAGCTGCATGACACCACGCCAGGTAGTGACTAATGCGTTACCTGCTCCGTACACCAGCATCAAACTGAATATGACAATCAACGCACGTTTGGTCAGTGTTCGCCAACCTGTCAGTAAAACGGCATCATTACGGTGAACCTGCTCGGGCAGATATTCTCCTAATAAACGGTGGCTAAAAACGCCTTCAATTTGCTGAGGTTCTGCCTGATGTTCCGCAGTAAAAAACATGCCACTCAACAGACCATGTTCCAGATAATGGTCATGATCAAATAATGCGCTCAGGTAGTAGCCCAGTGCCGGTTGCAGTTGCGTAACAGTTTCCGGTAACGCCAACACTTCCGCTTCGGGCTGTTGCCGTTGCTGATTGAGCAGTTTAAGGCGCATAGCTTTCAAAGCGTTGACAATAGTGCTCATACTCTTGTCCAGCACATCGGTGACATGACTATCCGTGTGATGCTCAATAAAATTGCCGAGCAATTCAGCACGTTGTTCTACCGATAGTTGTGCGCACCAGTGGTTAAAACCCGGCAATGTTTCACTATGTGTGAGGATCAACCAAACCGGCAGGCGGCGTTCCAGACGTATCTGTAATGGCTCCAACTGCGCCCGCACATTGCGTGCTGCTATATACAGCGCTCTGTTGTCGCTTTTTAGCAACTGCTCCACTGACAGACAAACCAATACACCGGCGGGCTTACGTACTTGCGCGATCCAGCGTATCAGACGCAGCCATGCTTGCCGGTACAACGATTGCCCTTCGGTATAACGACCAGAAACCACCATGTACATAGCACGGCGGAAAAACCACCAGCGACAGGTAAAGTTATTCTCTGTAGACGATGGCAGATTCTTCCCTGTCATTGGCACCACATTACAGTGAGCTAATAGTCCCTGTTTACCATTACCACGCTCTCCCACCACCATAAACCACGGTGGCATAGATCCGTTACGGTGTAACAGCGAACGAAACCGGCGCCAGCTTTGTAAACGTCCTCCCCACCACCAGTGCTGATACAGTAAATATTCCAGGCGGTTATTTCCCTTCCGCCAGAATTTATTTACCCCGCGCAGTTTATTCGTTATCTGCGGTAAGAATGCCATTGCTCCACGCAGCACTAATAACAATAGTAATAGGAAAAGAAACAATAACAGGCCACCTATTGTCGGCCATGAAAGCGCTACTGCAATAGCTAAACTGAGTAGCAGAAAGATAGCCATCACGCAGAACCAGCCAATGGCATAAAATAACTTTTTCATGTTTAATTTCCGAATTTATCGGCCAATATTCAATAAATAGACGTTGATGAAAATATAAATTAATATAAGAGATAACATTAATAATATTAATTTAACTCTCCATTTATTATTGGATCGTCTATTTTTCAGAAGATTATCGCATGTATTCATTAGCCGATGATTTTCTAAGGAAATATAACGACGCAAAGTATCAGGAAGATTCTCTAATTCCTGATGAATAATATTATGCAATTCCAGATTGTCACGTTTGCCATAACGACCATAAAACCCAGAAAGCAAACAAAAAATATAGACTAGCCGAACCTGGTAATTATCCGGCACCAACGCGGCAAGACGATCAAAAAACGTGTTTCCACCAAGCTCGGCATCATAAAGCTCTGCCTGCAATGATGATTGTCGCCAAACACTCAATTCTTTTTGACCTGCGCACAGAATGGCTTCATCTGCCCAAACCACCACGGCGAAGTTTGCCTCTTCGATATCCTGCAATCCATAACCTTGCTGACGCGCTTTATTTTGTGCCTGCGTCAGCGCGGCTAACAGTGTTTGCCGCAACTCTTCGGCTTGATTCACCTGCTGTTGGATCATGCGCAGCACACCAGTGAATACCGGAATGTAACAATCTAACAAACGCATCATGATGCTCTCACTATAACGATCTCTATTTGTAAATCGTCTGGCGCATCAGCCCAGTGCACCGCCACACGCTCACTCTCTTCTATCTGTCGCCACAGAGCACCACGATTTTCTACCCGGAAATAACATGTATTTGTCCGGTTAGGTAAACCATGCGGCGCAATTTCCTGGTAATACAAACGTACACCAGGCAAAGCACGATTAATAATGCCGTCGATCTGTTCTGCCGCAGCCAGCTTAATCAAACGATCGTCAGGAATGTCACGTTCGCTATGGGTAAAGCTGTCAGAACGCAGCACCAGATAAGCTCGCTGCTGTTCACTGGCTCCCGCAACATTAAACATGGCATGATAATAACCGCGGCTTTCCTGTTGCAGAGGAATAACCGTATTTGGCTCCAGCACCAACGCATTGAGTAAATCGGTAACTGTCCGTTCACAACTATCGAGAGTCAGGGCCAGATTCAGATGCTGATATTTTTCCAGCATTTCTTCCTGCCCGTTCCATTCCCCTAAAAAAGAGCAACGGTCGGTAAAACAGGAAAGCTCGCTGATCAATTGACGCAATAGCCCAAAAATCTGTAAGGGATGCACATCCCGAGCTTCCTGAAAATGATGCAACTGCACGACATAACGCGCCAGAGTACGTAATGTCAGCAATAGTGTGCTTTTTTCCTGGGTATAAACTTCCCCTTCCAACGTTTGTGGACGTTTCAATTCTTCCAGTTGATGGACACGTCCGGTCAGCTCTTGGCACAGTTGTTCAATGCGTTGCCCCAGTTGTGGCGCAGCGTATAGCGTCAAACATGGTGGCAGATAGCGGTTATCCAACTCAATGCCGTCACCGGTACAGTGCAGTTGACCCACTGGCAACAGGGTATAACCCGTTGCTTGTGCAATCTCATCGTGCAGGAAAAAACGTAAGTTATAGGTAAGTTGTTGTACTTCTGCTTCCGGCCCCTCACCAAAAGCATCCCGCATATGCTGTTCTTGCGGCCATGTTACCCAACGGCTGGTAATATTACCGACACTTCCGCTATCCGTGATGCCGGTGACGTTACTCTGATTGTGGCTGAACATACGCAAGCCGACATAAATGCGCTGCGGTTTTTCGCGTACCAGCCAGCAATCACGTAATGATCGGGCACTGAGTACCCCATTGACACCACAATCCACATAACAACCGTCGGGAAAAATGAACGAGGCATTATGGACACTGAGCACTTCATCACTTAGCGCAGCCAGATTGAACGCTAACTTCACCACACCAAACGCATAAGGTTGAGTCAGTAACTGATAACGTCCTTGCCAGTATTCATGTTGCAGCTCATGCGCCTGAAAGTGCTGCGGCTGTAAATACAATCCTGAATACCAATACATCGGTTTATATTCAAACATGACGTTACTTCCTCAATGGGTTTCTGTCATTGCCGGATCCGGCTGTCTGTCCGGGGAAAATCACCTCATCCCCAGCGTTGCCTGCGGAGAAATCACTGTGGGTAATGGCATAACGCCCCAACATCAGCTCAACATTCATCGGAATAAATTCAGCATTCCAAGATTTATTCCACCAACCGTGCGGCTCAAGACGCAATGGTAGTGATAACACACGTACATGAGTACGATTTGTTGGTGCAGGGTAATAACCGGCAATCAGTGCGATATAACGTGTCTGTTCTGCTCTATCAATATGTAAAGAGACAGATTGCCCCGGCATCATCACATAATTATCAAGCTGTAATATCTGTTCTGTCGCACCGGTGCCGGCAAATAAATTACGTAACAACACCGGATTAGCCAGTAATTTGTCTAGTTGTTCGCGTTTTTCCGCCTGAGCAATTAATATCGTGCAACTATTCGGCATATTATTAAAAACATTCAGTTGCGCATCGGCAGTCATTTTTAAACGAATAGCATTACTGGCATAAACCGGTTTGGCCTGTTCAATCGCCTGCAAGCGTTTTTCATTATTGGAAATGGAATCACTGCAACCACTTATTAGAAAAATTACTGTTAATATTAAAAAGCTGCGTTTAATGACATTATAAAAATTTATATTATTCATCTTGTCCTCTGTTTTTATCCGGCCCTTTTATCACGCGCATAATTTCTTGTAGCGCGGAGGTATTATCTTCCATCATTTCCTCCAGCCATTCGGCCATTCCCATATTCGCCCAACGTGCTGCTCGCTCCATTAAATATGGCACTGGGCTGGTAGGTTCATTCTGTCGAAAATAATTGGCGATGTTGATCATTTGCTCAATGGCAATAGCGCGCATTTCATGATGTGTCCGACCTTCCGCCAAAAAAGTCGTGTTAATGCCGTTTGACTCTTTTCCTCCTGGCACGGTTTCTTCACTGCTGTGTTTCTGGGCTGATCCCGGAGCAACAATTTCACGAAAACGTTCGATTAATGCCACTAAACTTTGCAGATGCTGCGTACTGGCGCTCATACTGTTGCCGGATGTTGGCAACAAACCCAGCATGATTTGCTGCAATGCTTCCAGTGCGTTGCGGACCTGTTCGGCCTGTTCCAGTAACCGGTTAAACCGCCCGGCTGGTATGGTGCGAATACTGTCGTCACATTCAGCGATACCAAAATAGCCATCACTGATCAGAGGAGCACGTAATTCACTATTAACCGCGATACGTTGTTCAAAATATTGCACCCGTTGCCAGACATTCAGGCTCAATTTGTCATCATCAGTCAGTGTCAGATTGTCCAACTGTTTCACCAGTTGTTTATCCAGCCAACTCAGGCGGCCGAGACGGGCATCCGCACTGTTTTCTTCATCATCATCCAGAGGCGGATAAAGCACCGGCCAAAAAGTTTCCAGCAAGCGGGTCAGTAACGTGATACCTCCGGCGATACCTTCCAAACCATACAGCTCCCCTTGTGCCTGGGTTAACCAACACGCTATCTGTAAGTCTTTACTGTGTTTTTCCAGTACTTCCTGACATAACGCTGAAACCTGTATCCAATCAGCCTGACGGGTTTCACATCCCCATGTATCGTCCTGGAGAAACTCTTCATCGGTTTCGCGTGCCGCATTTATTTGTTCAAAAATAGGTTCGTATTCGATATCACATCCTGCCGGTTCATCAGCAGAAATAGGATGTAAAAAACGGGCGATATCTGTTTGTGCTAAATTCACAGTGATTTCCATTTCAGGCAATAATCACCAGCGGGTAACCTGTGGTAATTGTGCCGCCATGCGCGCACAGATCACCAAGTCTGGCCGCGGGTCTCCCACCAATCAACACTGTCGGGCTGCCCATCACCACCGTATCCGGCGGTCCGACACACACCAACAGGGATCCCATTGTTGCTGCCGGCAAACCACCAATCAGTACCGTTGGTACGCCTGGCGGCATAATTGGTCCGCCCACATGGGGTATTGGTGGTACCGCCGGCGACATCATTGGACAAATATGCATATCACCCACACGGGCTGCTGGCATTGGCATCATTGTTCTCCTTATAACGTGGCTTCGTGGTACAGATAGTTTTTGCGTCCCTGATCCTGTGACGGTGGCAATTGCTTCAGTTGGCTGTGTGCCAGTTGAAAAAATTGTTCAATGTACAGCGCTTGCTGTTCCGGTTGTTCGCCATAGACATGCAGGATCAGACACAACGTATCTGCCAATACTGCAAGTGACTGCCACGGTTGCGGATAGACCGCTTCCAGATCGGGTGTTGTCATGCTGCCTTCATTCCAGAAAACTGAAAGCGCCAGACAGGAAATCGGGTTATCAAACCCCACAATCTGCGCCTGTTCGAATAACTCATGACGCAGCGGATCACCGCCATTAGCGCGCCAGCACCGTACTTGTTGCAGTAACAAACGCTGTTCTTGCATCAGGTCTCGTTCGTAAACGCAGGAGATAAATGTCAATGCCAATTCTAAAGCCTGAGCATACGGCAACATGAAAATGGTGTAGAACACTGCGTCTTGCCACAACATTTCCTTATTGAGCGCCGATAAATTCTGTTCATGTACTGCATGTTGTTGTAATACCAATTCCGCCTGTGGAGAAAGTTGGCAGTATCGTAATTTAACCATTGTTCTAAACTCTTATTATCCGTTGATCCTGCATTAACCGATCTTGGTCAAAATCCCTTTCACCATAGCAATGCCGGTAGCATCCACCTGAACAATGCCGCCTTTTAATTGTGCCATGGCGCTGCCTGCTACTTTTACTGTGGTCCCGGTGAGTTCCGCTATGCCGCTGCTCTTTAACGCCAATTTTCCTGAACCTTCTACTGTGACAGACGGTGCTTTGATGGTAATTCCTGCTGGGGTAATCGATAATTTGCTGGCGCCGACTTTCAGCTCAATCCCCTGACTTGCGGTAATCGTGCATTTCTGACCAACATTAATTTTAGCGGTACCTCTGGATACTTCCAGTGTGTAATTACCTGCGCTAACGGTCGTGGTGAAATTGCCGCGATCTAACGTTTGCTTCTTGTCGCCTTTTTTTACCTCGGTTAACGCACTACCTTCACTCAGAATTAACGTGTCATTGCCCTTTTTAATTTGGGTATCGCGTTTTTCTTCGATTTCCCATTGCGCGTTGCGATCGATCTGCGCCGAAAAATCATTCTTTACTTTCAGACGCATATCTTTTTGTGAATGAAGCAAAATAAATTCTTCACCTTTTTTATCTTCGAAACAGAGCTGATGCCCTTGCTCCACCGTACCTTTTGCGCTACTGCGCGTGGCAATGCCGCTTTGCGTTTTCTGCCCTGGCAGCCCAAACGGGGGCATCTTCACACCGTTATAAACTGTTCCGGTTACCAACGGACTATCCGGGTCGCCGTCAACAAAACTTACTAGTACTTCACTACCCACACGTGGTACAAATTGCGCCCCAAATTTTGCGCCATTCCAGAATTGGTTCACTCGCACCCAGCAAGAACTGTCATCATCTTTTTTGTGTTCTTTATCCCAGTGAAACTGGATTTTGATACGCCCTTGAGCATCGGTATGGATCTCTTCTGACGATGGACCGACAACCAGCGCAGACAACACTCCGGAAATATAGGGCCGGATGACAGAAGGACGTGGGCGAAATACTTTATTCGCCGGAAATAAAGCGACTTGCGACGAAAACAGTAATCCGCCTTCTTCCAGGTTACTTTCCGCTTTTAATTGCTGGTGGCCCACCGCATATCGACCATCGGCACTGGCATGTCCTTTCAGCGTAAATTGATGCCCAACCTGTAAACCAGGATAACTGTTAACGGCACGTGCGTAGTGTGACTGTGATTCCCACTGTTCCATGCACAACGCCGCCTGTGCCTCCAGTTGATTACGCTCCTCCTGACGTCGGTCGTCATAGATAGAAAGCTTGGGATTGACGGAATAGCCGCTGTTCGCTTTGGCACTGGCGCTGACTGCTGCGGCGTTTTTAACGTTATAACCATTCATTTCCGCTGAACCTGGGATAATCATGCGATGAATATGCCAGGCGCGTAGCCCATATCCTTGCTGATCGCCGATCTTCGATTGATACGGCAATACGGCTAAAGGCGCATTAGTAAATGTCGAAGGGTGATCAGCCAACACCAGTACATGACGCCCCTCTTCATGACGGAAGAAATAGAAAATACCCGCCTGTTCCAGCTGGCGCGTCACAAAGTCAAAATCCGATTCCTTGTATTGCATACAATATTCAAGCTTCGGATAACGGCTTTTTAACGCCAGTTCAACGTCGTTAAACCCACGTTTACGGAAAATATCGCATACCATATCCGGCACACTGATGCGCTGATAAACGCGCAGATTGCGGGTTAACGTCAGCATTTTCAGCCACGGTTCAATGCGTGCCTGATAACAAAACTGGCCGTCGGTAAAACCGTGTTGCTGTAATTCAGTCAATATGCCATGCACAATACGGTAATTTGGCGCTTCACCAATACGAAATGCCAGTGATTTACCGATATAAGGCTCCAACTTGTCCCAGTCTGCGCTGGAATAGAGCTGAACAGAAAATGAATAAGGCTGAGACAGGTGTTCTTCACCTTCGATTTTACTCAGCGCCACAATATCCGACAGGCTACCGATAACCTGTAAAAAACGATTTTTTTGCCCTAACAGCATATTTTTACCTGCATTTTTTATTCAAACCGCGTAAGGACTCGCACATTCAGCCAAATAAACACGCTGAATATTGCTATCCCCGGTATCCCCTAAACAACCATCCCACCCCAATCGGCGGCTGCCATTTAACATATTGCCCTGCCCACTATGCTGCACCAGTAATTCCAGTGAAAAGGAGAGCAGCGGCCCGGCAAATTGCCATACCCACTGCGTCAATCTGCGATGTTTTTCATTTCCCGGCATAAAAGCGGCGTGCTGCCAGGCGGAAAATGGCCCCAACTGAATATGAAACCCAGATTGAATATCCCAATAAGCATGACCCAACATCGGGTTATCACCCAACAGACTGCGGCCCAGGCAACAACAATGTGCCGGTTCGGCATATTGCCAGCGCCCTTTAAAGGGATTAATGCTGACCGGCATGTTAAATTCCCGCTGCAACAGATGCTGTAAGTTCACCATTGTGCGAACCGGTGTCGCCAGTAATCCAACACAAGCAGGATGAGTGCGTTGGGTTTTGCTCTCGGTCAATTGTCCGGCTGCCGCTGCAATGACTGCCGGCAGTGCCTGAGCGCCTTGCAGTTCTGCGTTGACGTATAACCGGTATTTCTGCCATGTCTGAAAACGCAAACTCAGCAGCCGATGGGTAAAAATATCAATAAATGCCTGAGCTGATTCATCACCATAGCGATAACGCCTGTCGATCAGCCATTCGGTATAGCGCAACGGTAATGCACCAAAAGTCCCTAACAGGCCAAAGTGATGTACCGCCATGCGATACTGTTCATGCCCCTCTTGAGGAGGCATCAGGGATTCTACTTCCCTTTCCGGTGCCTCCAGTGTTGGTACAGAGCTGAATTGCACCACATCATCAGGGACGATCACTGTTTCTTCATTTTGACGATGACGTTTGAGCAACCGACGTACATTTTGATAAAAACGACCGCCCACCAAACGCACTTTGTTTTCTACATTATTGCTTACTAAAGCCATGTCAGTTTCCCGCTGCGACGTGGCCAGCGACGCGTACTATTATTAACCGTCTCTAACTGTGTGACGGTTTGCGTGAAGCTGTTAATTGGTGCATACATAGCGATAAAACGTTCCAACAGACTGCAAAACAGATAAAAATCGACAAATTCGCCCGCTTGTGCCTGAAAGGTCAGTGTTACCTCCAGCCCCCTCGCCAGAGAATAAGGGTCTGCGGGGTTTAAGCGTGCACTTACCGGCGCAATAGCAATCTGCTGCAACTGTGCAATCAACCTCGATATGGCCGGATCACTGAGCAGGTTGTAGAGTTCCAGCGTCTCTTTTAAGCACTGAACTCCCTGTGGACCACTCAGTAACATTTGGTTCAAATTAAGTTGCGACACCAGCCGCCAGTTCAACGCACAACTGGGTTGTGGGCGTACCGGCAATCGGGGGCGGATCAATCCCAGAATTTTCACACCTGGCAAGGCACTTTCCGATTCGAAATCACCGTCAGGATGACCGTTGCTCAACTGCTGTGGTACATCGCGGTTGGTACAGGTCAGACTCAGTATCACCACATCGGTTTCTGGTTTCAGATGTTCGCCGCGACTATCAGAAAAACCGATGAACATATTCATCCCTGTGTCGTCATGTCTTAGTGAGGGGCGCGGTGACGCCTGCCAGAACAACGGAATCTGCTCGTCATATTGTGTATGTTCAATGCCAAATAACGACGGTATCGGTCTGGAACTCAATTGCTCCTGCTGACGGCTGATAACCTCAACTTGATTGATGGTATAAACTTCCATGCTTTGTGGACGACGTGCATCCGGCTGAACCAGGTATTCATGCTCGGTCTCCAGCGGAATAATCGGCTCCGCCTGATGAGGAAACAGATTGACGATGGGTACGCAATTCAGCCGGAAGGTTTCATTGCTGACTTTATCACTCATGCGTTCAATACGACGCAACGCGATGCAATCCTTAAGCCGGAAACGATATTGCAATTCGCCTGATGAACTGGTGATCAAACCGGCATCAGGCAGCGGAATATCCAGAAACAAAAATCTTTCCGGAAAACTGAAATAATCGCGGAACAGGTGGTGAGCTGGATTTATCAATAAATCATCGGCACACAAGTTGTCTTGTGGATCAAAACCCACCACTTGAATATCCCGACTATTCATGCCGAATGTGCGCTCACCCAACCGGTATTCCAGTTGCTTAACTTGTGCCGACAACAATTCATATAAGCTGTGAGTCAGCACTGGTGCGCCATGTAAGTACAAACGGATATGGCGAGCCTGAAAACTGGCGCCTGGCCACAACGTAAAATTCAACGTTAAGATAAAATCCCGGTCGTAAGGGTCCGGCGTCAGCTCCGCGTGCGTTAAATCTAACGGCAACATTTCCAGTGGATATACTGTACGGAAACGGCATGCCACATCACCTACCGGCTGAGAAATCAATGATGTATGCCGTGCTACCGACATCATCCCGGTAACGCCGGATGTCTGCGGATCCTGTTGAAATTGCACCAGCGATACCGACGGTACCTGACGTAAAAATTGCGGCGCTAGCACTTCCAACATTGCGTTACTTAGCTCCGGCATATCTTCATCAATACGTTGATGGATTTTTGCCGTTAGAAAAGCAAAAGATTCCACCAGACGTTCGACATGCGGATCTTCCGAAACGCCCTCCGCGAATCCAAGACGTTTGGCTATTTTAGGAAAACGCTGAGAAAACGCAGCGCCATATTGTCTTAAATAATTTAATTCCCGGTTGTAATAAGTCAGTATTTTCTGTGGTAATAGCATCATATTGTTTATTATTATTTATCCCATGAAATTGAATAGGTATATGCGGTACTGCTCCATGAAATAGAAAATACCACCTGTTCATTGAAAAAGTCTCCATTCACCCAGAAAGTAATATTCTCCGGCGTATTTTTCTGTAATGTAATAACGACATTTTTCAAGCGTGGTTCGAACCAGGAAATAGCCTGGTAAATATTATTGCTCAGTGCATCAATACGTTCATCATCGGAAATATCCACATTAATGACATCGGAAACACCATAGTTTAAAACTGATTTCGGCAACTCCCCAAATAATGGTGAATTTGCAGAGATCGGTCTTGATGAAAATAGCATACTCAAATCGAAAATCAGGCTTTGTACGACTTCCTGACGTGACCAGTTCAGCGTTACACCACGTTTTTCATCTTGTGGGTAATCGTCTTTCAGACAATGGAGAAATGAGGGCTGAATCATAATATCTTTCCGGGTAGAAACCGCCGGCCAAAGGCCGGCAGTAAACAGTAAAAATTACTGTTTCTTGTTCTCGATAAGATCCCAACCTTCTGGACCTGCTTTGTTGCCTTTGGTTCCATCTGGGCTGAGTGGGGTGAATGTCCATTTAATTTTGGAATAGGTGATAGAAAACTGCTCTTGTGGAAATTCACCACCGCGTGAACAGGTTTCATGGACGTCGGAAATAATACATTCGTCCATTTCCACTTCCGCGTAAGGATGCATTTCCCCTTTGAAAATCGTACAGATTTCCAGTTTCACTTTCTTAATCGCCGTACCCTGCGCTACTGCGGACAGCAATTTGATAGAACTGATGTCCATCACCTTCACACAGTCAATGGTACGGAAACCCGCTGCACCAACGGTAATCTTACGTTTACCACTGTCTGCAATACGTGCGTGGTTGAACGCACCAAAGTTGACATGCTCCAGCTCAATCCAGTCTTTATGCTTGCTGTCGGTACTTTCACCTTTAATACCGTCGATTTGTAAAAAAATTGAAGAACTCATAATTAACTACTCCAGTTAGTTGTAATAAATAAAAACAAATAGGACAAATCTTAATAAATAGAATAATCAAGCCGCCGATGACGGCGGTAAATCAGCAACCAGCCGTAAAGACATACTTAATCCTTCCAATTGGAAATGCGGCCTTAAATAAGCTACCGCTCGATATGTTCCAGGTGCTCCTGGAACTTCAACAACATCAACCCTTGCCTCACGCAATGGATGACTGGCTTTAATTTCTGCGCCGACAGTATCAGAGCCAACAATATATTGGTTGATCCAACTTTGCAGATAAGACTGACATTCTCCGCGGGACATAAAACTACCCACCTTGTCACGCACGATCATTTTCAAATAATGGGCGAAACGAGAAGTCGTCATAATGTATTGCAATTGTGTCGATAATTTTGCGTTGGCATTTGCCAGGTCGGAATTATATTTCCGCGGTTTGTTAGGCGACTGCACCGAGAAAAAGGCGGCATAGTCAGTACCTTTATAATAAACCAGAGGAATGAACCCTAATTCCGCTAATTCTCTTTCACGGCGATCAGAAATGGCCACCTCAGTCGGGCATTGCAGCATCTTTTCACCAGACACAGAGGCGTAATGATGGGTCGGCAATGCCTCTACCAATCCTCCGCCTTCCACACCGCGAATCGCCGCGCACCAGCCATATTGTTCAAATGCAGCCACCATGCGGCCTGCCAATGCATAAGCAGCGTTAATCCACAGATAACTGCTGCTGTCCCCTTCTTTTACCCGCTCTTCGAAACAGAACTGTTCAACCGGGATGGTTTTTGCCCCGTAAGGTAAACGGCCAATCACTCGCGGCAAAGTCAAGCCGACATAGCGGGAATCATCAGATTCCCGGAAACGTTTCCAGCGCAGATAATCGGATGTTTCAAACAGTTTGGACAAATCACGTGGACGTGGCAGTTCACCAAAATCATTCAGCCCCAACATGCCTGCGTTGGCTGAACTGATAAATGGTGCATGGGCTGCTGCGGCCACATGGGAAATCTGCTCCAGTAAGTAAAGATCTTCCGGGCTGTTATCAAAGTCAAAATCACCGACAAATGCTGAGTAAGGTTCACCACCAAAGGTGCCGTACTCATACTCGTAAACATTCTTAAACAACATTGACTGATCGAAATCAGACGCCGATTTAAAGTCCTTAATCAAATCGGTTTTTGTCGCGTTCAACATGCGGATCTGGGTATTATCAGTTTCACTCTGGTCGAGTAATCCTTTAAGCCCTACCCAAGACGATTCCAGACGCTGGAATTCCGGGTGATGCAACACCAGGCTCAGTTGAGCGGACATCAGCGCGTCAATCGCGGCAATACGCTCTTCAATACTGTTTACTAAATCACCAGAAACCACCAGCGAACCTGACGTTACTTCGGTCAGAAACTGGTCGAGTTGGCTTTTGACCCGATCACGATCGGCTTCCCGGCGAATAGCTTGGGTGTTATCAATAATCTGATCAAGAAAATCACCACTTGTTTCCGGCGTTTTCAATTCTTGCTGTTCAACAACGCTCTGTTCCATGTTTTCCTCATTGTGCATTGTTATTTTCCGGAGTGACATCATCCGCCGTATTTTCTGTGGCTGGCGTTTCTGTCTCTTCATTATTTACTTGCGGTAATTTGTCCGCATGTTCAGCAAGAATATCCGCCAGACGGTCACGCAATTTTTCATTGCTCAATGTGCGGCCTTTCAGATCGCTTAATTTGCTGCGAACCTCCAGCAAATTACGCAACGGTTCAATCTGCTTCGCCAAATTCTCAGGGGTAAAGTCCGCCATTGATTTAAATTGCAAATCGACATTAATAAATCCACTTTGACCAGGCAGTGCACTTTCAACCTGTAATTCCAATGAAGGTGTCATACCTTCCATTACCGCATTAAAATTATCCTTATCAATATGCATGAAACGGCGTTCACGCATAGGAATTGATTGTTCAGCAAATTGACCAATGACACCAATGACCAAAGGCAATTCTTTTTTCTCGACCGCACCACCTAATTCAACATCATAAGTAATCTGAACTCGGGGCGGTCTCACTTTATCAAGCTTACGTTGAGTATTCATGGCACCTTTATACCTTTATATATGACAGGAAGTGCAAACTTACGTTAAACCGCACCAAACCTGATTGAATAACCGAACAAGATGAGATAGACGAAGAGATCAATTAACGTCTATTTATAGCAATCTAATCTGCTGTTACACATTTAATGATATTTAAACTCCACCGTGTGTCGGCTGGTAAATAAGTTCTCATGTATATTAATTTAATGCAATACTTATGGGATTAAATATAATATCGAAAATCTCTTAAATTAATTCAACTATTTGTATTTAAAGATTAAATTAAAAATCATGCATTGTAAGTAAAGTGTATTTTCATACTTGTCCTATTTTTTAATCTGTTATTTATAGCAGTGGAATTCTGATTAGTCAGAAAAAATAGAATATAGATTTAATTAAAGGGTTAATTATGATTTTTATCATAATTAACCTGAAATGGTTATATTGATTATCAATTTGTTAGATTTTAAAGTGTTTAATTAAATGGAAATAACAGAGTGGAAAATAGGGAATGAAAATGATATGAATAAATATTATTTTCAATTCTGAAAAATAATCCATTGTTACCATAAGCGAGTTAGATCGGAGAGCGCCTTGCACTGTGATTGATTACGATTAATATTGAGTCATAGTGATTAACATTAATCCAATCAAGTGAAATGTCAATTTTAGGTACATATGGCAGCTCCTCGCCCTGCCGGACAAGACGAGGGTTTACGGCGATTTTTGCTAATCTAGGGGGCATACCCGAATAATATGACCGTCAGGATCTTCAACGAGGAAAGTACGGCCAAAGACTTCAGTGTAAGGTTCCTGCACGATTTTGATGTCGGGATTTTTCCGCCATTCCTCAAAGAGGCGATCTACATCTTCGTGAGATGGCAACATAATACCGATCTCAGAGAACCGCGGAACCGCGACATCTGGCTTGGTTCCACCAGACCAAATAGCAAACAGTGCTTCACCATCGGCAGCAAATGCCACATAGCGGGGACTAGAAAACACCGGTTTAGCATTGAAAATTGTTTCGTAGAAGGCTGTCGAACGTTCGATATCAGATACGTAGACAAGCTGTAGGTTGGGTTTGGGAGATACTGTCATCATGTCATTCTCATGTAAGCTTGATTCAATATAAGAAAGTAAAAACAAACTGTTATATAACTCAACATGTAACAGTTTGTTACTGTATTGCACTTATCATTTTAACGTAATGTTGATTACATGTATATATATACATGTAATGACTGTCTTCACAAATTCCATGTCGACGACACGAAACCGACTTAGCAGTCGTTCAAAGCAAGACAGCAGAGGATAAAAATCTGGATTGGCAATCCTGAACATAATCAAACGACTGATTCAGTTTCAGCTCCGTTCGCGGTACTCCTGGAAACCAACGAAAGAATAACGCAGGTGCTAGAGGTTTGAAGCTCTTACCATATTCCCACCAACATTTGGCGGGAATATACAGTACATTTGTTACTTACATCAGGTATTTTTATAATTAAATGAATGTGTTCCTGAGTATTTCCACAACGGTTCCCAGTAAGATTCTATGAAAGCTTTCACCGCATCTTCTCCCTCAATAAGGTAGTTGAACTCCGAAAGATATCCCGGATAGAGATTATCAGAACCAACCACGTATAGTTCATCATCAATTATTGTTACTTTTGCATGATTCCCAGGAGCTGGGGGGACTTTGGGATATACCGGACCACTTCCTTTAATTAAAGACCGGAATGGGCGTCCTATAGCACCTACCTGTGGAGGTCTTTCAGAGAGAGACGGTTCTTTTAGTGTAGAAGTATAAGAACTTTCCTCCGCAGTTGGCCATTTGTATGTCGTACCTTCAATCAAAAGATCTTCAGGCACTTTGTCTGTAAAGAAAAAAGGGGCAACTTCTATTCTTTTCAGTGCAGCTTGCCTGATTCCATCCGGATCTTCCAGTTTCTCATCGGTATGCTCATCATGTGTCAAATAGTATTTAAATATTTCAAACGTTCTTTTGGCGCCAGAACCAAAAGAATATTGATCACCAGAAGCACCTGCTGCCGCATCAAGTGGCGATACAACAATTTGAACTTCCAGCTCAGGGTTGGAAAGTAATGCTTCGATCAACCATCGGCACACATGATGGTCTCGCCACTGTTTTTTCCATGCACTGACAAGATCCTGTTGGGACATGCGAATTTTTTTCTTTGCATTCTTTATTATAAACTCTTTCATTATTTCAGAGCCTTTTTTATAATCCGTTCGCATACTAGGCCCAGACCAATATTTACCTACGGATAATATCCTGCTTGCTTTCTTATATTCCGGGTCCTCAGGTGGATTTTTTAGACCTTCTTCTTGTTTTTTGCTTATATATTCAGCAATGTGCTCTTTTTTTAATGGATCTTCCGGCTTTCCCACAATACCATCTGCATTAACCCAGCTATTTGTATTTATATCAAAGAATTCTTTAGTTAAGAGGTCTGTATCAGCTTCCCACATGTTATTTAAAAATAATTGTGAGCTTAATGATGCCGCCCCTATAACTTTAACAGAGACATCATGCACTGGAGGGTAATTTTTAAAAAGATCCATATTTAAATTATGGCCCCCGACAAATGATTCAACTCCATCAACTGCGATGATTTTTGTATGATTCCATGTCATTCTGGTATCAGCTTCTGGAATCATATCTTCTGACAGCAGTTTCTTCTCTAATGATACTTTAAGTCCGTCTGTTATCCTGTAAAATCTACCAATCCATATTTCAGGTATACACTCCCAATTATTTCCCCTTCCCTGAATTAATTTAATAATATCATTCTTCAATGCCAGATATTCAGGAGTACCTTCAAAGTATGAACTCACACCGTTTAACAAAGATGTCGGTGTTTGAGCGAATAAGAACCTTATCTGAGTTCTGTCCTTCCTGTTTATTTTTTTTGTAAATGCACGATCAATAGCTGCCAGGATAACTTTTCTCCACTCTGCATCTGGGGCATTTAAGGAGGAAATATCACAGCGGTAACGCATGTTTTCCAGAATGCTTACAACAGCATCTTCAAATTCCGCTTCTCTTTTAACAGCCTGTGGCATTATATCCCTTCCAAAAGGAAGCCCCCATATTTTGGGAGTGTCAAATATTTTTACATAGTTGTTTTCACTTGTTTTATTAAAGTAACCGTCCAGTTTTTTTTGTAAACCATCCAATAAATTCATATATACATCCTCCGGGAAACAATTTTCTTATATATCAATCAACAGCCTGCCAGCATCAGGCAAGCTATTTATAATCATAGCTAATTTTTGAGGGGGGAGGCTAAAAAAGATAAAACCGGACTCATTTCACTCTTTCTAATGGGATCAAACTAATAGTTTAGAAAGAACGATGCTGGCGAACAGCACAGCTTTTGAAGTTATAAACTATGAACAAACAGGTATTCTATAAAAGTTGAAAAATTGCTGTTTTGCTTTGAAATAACCCAATTGTAAAATGAAAAAATACGTGTTTTGGTATTTTCCAATCATTCACTCACAACAAGGTGCTGGCAACCTCAATACAGGTTTTAATGGGTAGCCACATTTCTAGACGTGAAGGATCACTGGGTTCGGCGGATAAAAATTCATACTGTTGGTAAAACGGAATGACTTCCGGAGTCATCGGATCAACAAATAGTCCAATGGCTGATATTTGTTGTGCGACCAACACCGTTCTATAGATAGCATCAACCAGTAACTTTTCGCCTAATCGCTGTCCTTGGTGCGAACAATCCACAGCAAGTCGAGCCAGTTTTACCGCATTAAGTGGATGAGGATAATTTTTATATTCTCTGCAAGCAGGCGGTACTGTAACTGAATATCCCGTTAGCGTATGGTAACCGATGATAGTTGTGAGTGCTGAACTCCGGCAGGCCACGTAAGTTTTTGCTCTGTGCTTTACTGTTTTCTGCCGGGCTTGCTGCTGTAAGAACTGATTTAATTCATTGATGCCGCAATCAAACACTTTGCGATTGTGTTGATGGGTTATCTCTTCAATGGTTATGGACATTTACTACATCCTTGTAACCCTGGGCCGCTTTAAGCAGCTTCTTGCTTGCTTTTGGAGGATTATCCAGCGCAGCTAACAAGGCATCCGCACCAGCCATTGATAAATGCAATGTTTCGGTTCGTTCAATTACGTTAAGGGCCTTATCCATTGCTGACTCAATAAGGAATTGTGAAAGGGTTGCACCGCAGTAATCGGCTGCCCTTTGAATAATTTCTTGTATTTCTGTAGATGTTCGTGCAACCAGGCGAGTATCTTTACGCTCTGTATTAGTGACCATAATGTTACCTTTATTGGTAGTGTTGATAAATTCGTACTAGTGTCATTATGGCACACAAAAAGCACAATTGTCAATTTGTTTGCCATAATGACACACATTTGCAGAGGTGAGCTTAATTATCAATCAATCATAAAGTATACAATTTGATTGATCTGGAAACAGGCTATCAAAATACATAATATTAGGGGTGCAACGTTGCTGCCACTTACACTTTTAGCATTCCAGGAAAAATTAGGCTAAATGTGCCATCACCAACCGCGTTGCTGAAGCCAACACATCACGGCGTGATTCAGCGTCTTTCTGATGTTGGGTAAAATAAACCGCCAGAATGACAGGTGAACCCCCCTC
>NZ_JBHFKZ010000039.1:0-49482 GCF_042879375.1 Photorhabdus sp. RM323S | reverse complement strand
CATTATTTTAAAGAAAATTGATCGTTTGATTAATCCCACAGCAAAACCCCACTTTATACTCATTTACCAACAGACTTATCCACAAATGGTTAGTTAGGTTAAAATTTATCGAGCATCACGCAAACGTTTTCGTTACAATTCGGTGGCTAAAATCATTGCGTGATTTTAGCTGACTGTTCTGAAATGTTATTGCAGTGCCCATTTTTCATGTCCTGATACCTGATAATAGTGGGATCTTCCCAATAACATGTTATTGCCTTATAAAATCCAAGGGATCAAACCAATGCAACAGCTTCGTCCAATCCGTCGTGCCCTGCTTAGTGTTTCCGATAAATCAGGGATTGTTGAATTTGCAAAAGCCTTATCTCAACGCGGTGTTGAATTACTTTCTACTGGCGGAACAGCCCATTTACTGGCTGACTCTGGTCTGAAAGTTACTGAAGTTTCAGATTACACCGGCTTTCCTGAAATGATGGATGGACGCGTTAAGACCTTGCATCCTAAAGTACATGGCGGAATCCTTGGTCGCCGCGGGCAAGATGATGAGATCATGGAACAACACCAAATCTCACCAATTGATATGGTAGTTGTGAATCTATATCCATTCGCGCAAACCGTTGCTAAAACAGATTGCACTTTGGAAGATGCAGTTGAAAACATTGATATCGGCGGACCAACGATGGTTCGCTCTGCCGCCAAAAACCATAAAGATGTCGCGATCGTAGTTAATAGTAATGATTATGAAAAAATCATTGAAGAGATGGATAACAGTCAAGGTTCACTGACACAATCGACCCGTTTCGATTTAGCAATTAAGGCATTTGAACACACCGCTGCTTATGACAGCATGATTGCTAACTATTTTGGCAAACTGGTTCCACCTTATTACGGTGACATCACTCAACCATCAGGACGCTTCCCTCGTACCCTGAATCTGAATTTCACTAAAAAGCAGGATATGCGTTATGGCGAGAACAGTCATCAAGACGCCGCTTTCTATATAGAAGAGAATATCTCTGAAGCGTCCATCGCAACAGCAACTCAATTACAAGGTAAAGCACTTTCCTATAATAACATTGCTGATACAGACGCCGCTCTGGAATGTGTTAAGGAATTCTCAGAGCCTGCATGCGTTATTGTTAAGCACGCTAACCCATGCGGCGTAGCAATAGGTAAAAATATTCACGAAGCCTATGATCACGCATTCAGAACAGACCCTACTTCAGCTTTCGGCGGTATTATCGCGTTCAACCGCGAACTTGATACTAAAACTGCACAAGCCATTATCGATCGCCAATTCGTTGAGGTAATTATCGCCCCTTCAATAAATGAAGATGCATTACCCGTACTGGCTACCAAGCAAAATGTCCGTGTTCTGGTCAGTGGCGAATGGGAAACCCGCGTTGCTGGCCTTGATTTCAAACGTGTTAATGGCGGCCTGTTGGTCCAAGATCGCGATCTTGGTATGGTAACTACAGATAGCTTACGTGTCGTTTCCAAACGTCAACCCACGGAACAAGAAATGAAAGATGCCCTGTTCTGTTGGAAAGTCGCTAAGTTTGTCAAATCAAATGCAATTGTTTATGCAAAAAATGATATGACCATCGGTATCGGTGCAGGTCAAATGAGCCGCGTCTATTCTGCAAAAATTGCTGGAATTAAAGCCGCCGACGAAGGTTTGGAGGTTCAGGGGTGTGCAATGGCTTCTGACGCATTTTTCCCATTCCGTGACGGCATTGATGCGGCAGCGGCTGTCGGTGTGAGCTGTGTTATCCAACCAGGCGGTTCTATCCGTGATGACGAAGTCATTGCAGCAGCTGATGAACATGGTCTCGCCATGATTTTTACTGGCATGCGCCATTTCCGCCACTAATTCAATAGCAGGAGTGAACTGAATGAATATTTTAATTATTGGTAGCGGTGGACGCGAGCACGCTCTGGCATGGAAAGCAGCTCAGTCTCCTTTGGCTAATAAAATCTATGTTGCTCCAGGAAATGCAGGAACCGCTCTGGAAAGCAATCTGGAAAATATTGATATCTCAGCGACAGATATCAATAGCCTGTTAGCATTTGCACAAAGCCATAATATCGGGCTGACTATCGTTGGCCCTGAAGCGCCATTGGTCATTGGTATTGTCGATGCATTCCAAAAAGCGGGGTTGACTATCTTTGGTCCAACTCAGGCAGCCGCTCAATTAGAAGGCTCAAAAGCATTCACCAAAGATTTTCTGGCACGCCATCAAATCCCAACGGCAGCTTATCAGAATTTTACAGAAACCGAACCGGCTCTCGCCTATCTGGATAAAGTCGGCGCACCTATTGTCATAAAAGCGGACGGGTTGGCTGCGGGTAAAGGTGTGATTGTTGCAATGACACAGGAAGAAGCCCAGTCCGCCATAAAAGATATGCTGGCCGGAAATGCATTTGGTAATGCAGGCCATCGGATTGTTATTGAAGAGTTTTTAACTGGCGAAGAAGCTAGTTTTATCGTTATGGTCGATGGCAAGAATGTTGTTCCTATGGCAACCAGCCAGGATCATAAGCGCGTAGGTGACGGTGACACGGGTCCGAACACTGGGGGAATGGGGGCCTATTCACCCGCTCCGGTCGTCACCGATGCCATCCACCAGCGTATTATGGAAGAAATTATTTATCCTACGGTTAATGGTATGGCTGCTGAAGGTCATGTCTATACCGGTTTTCTTTATGCCGGGTTGATGATCAACCAAAATGGCAAACCGAAAGTGATTGAATTTAACTGTCGCTTTGGTGATCCGGAAACCCAACCCATCATGATGCGAATGCGTTCCGATTTAGTTGAACTTTGTCTGGCTGGTGCAAAAGGCGAGCTTGCGGGTAAAACTTCTGATTGGGACGAACGCCCTGCTCTGGGTGTAGTGCTGGCTGCCGGCGGATATCCTGCTGATTATCACAAAGGGGATATTATTCATGGCTTGCCCCAACAAGAAAATGAAAGCAGCAAGGTTTTTCATGCAGGTACAGCACTGAAAGACGGTGATGTTATTACCGCAGGCGGCCGTGTTCTGTGTGTTACCGCCTTGGGAGAAACCATTGCCGATACACAGAAAAAGGCTTACCAGCAAGCAGAAGAAATTGAATGGAGTGGCTGTTTTTACCGCAAGGATATTGGATATCGGGCAATTAACCGGCTGAAGTAATCACAAAACTGACGGAGGTCAGAGGCTGTCCTTCGTCGGTTCCCAACGGCAGAAGTCGTTATTGGCTACCAGCAGTAATTCGCGGCCAGCCGAAGCTTCCAACCAGGCAATTGTTAATTGACCGTAGCTTCTTTTTTCGCGTTGTTCAAGCCATGACCTCGCGTAAGGTTCAAACTCGACGGAAATCGTGTCACCCGCACAAGTAGTGACTTTGCCGTTATGCCAGTGCCCTTGCATCAAACGCACATTTCCCACTATCAGTGCATCACTTAATTCAAGAACCCGTTTAGCGTCAAACTGTATGCGAACAATATCATCACTGGAAAGTGGTTCACGCCGCGTTTTTGACTGCTTTTGCATAAAAATCACATCACCAGCTTTATCTAAACGAAGTTGTTCAGCCAATGGCTTTTCATCATTCAGAATTTCACGACGAATTTGGCGTAAATCGCCCTGTTTATATTCATAAAAAGTCACGACGGTATTGCCATTACGGTAAGGGCTGTAAACACTCATTAGAACCAGAGGCTGACTATTTTGATCGTTGAGGCGCCACAAGCGGACAACGCCATCATCTGCGATGAATCCACTTGCACTAAAAGAAGGTTCTTTTGGTTGATTGGTACAGGCGCTGAGCGCGAAGACGAATCCTAGTGTCATCAGCCCCTGACGAACCAACAAAAGGGGAGAGATACCCCTTCTATCTTTTCTTTTTTGCAATGAAATTATTTAACTGCGTCTTTCAGTGCCTTGCCAGCAGAGAAAGCAGGTACGTTCGCAGCAGCGATTGTAATTTCTTTACCAGTTTGAGGGTTACGGCCAGTACGCTCTGCGCGATGGTTAACTTTGAAAGTACCAAAGCCCACCAGCTGTACTGAATCACCTTCTTTCAGGGATTCAGTAATTGCATTCAAAGTTGATTCCAGAGCAGCTTTTGCCTGAGCTTTGGTCAGGTCTGCACTTTCTGCGATTGCATCAACTAATTCAGTCTTATTCATAGATTATCCTTACAGTGTGTTTATCGTTTGCAAAGCATCGAGTGCGACGGATATGCCGAATGACAGCACCCCTGCATACACGCACCGATAGCCACTTCTTTTCACCCCCCAAATGTAGAACAGAGTGGGGGCAAAAGTGAAGCCTTTGAACATGGCATTTAAAGCATTAAATCACGTTTTTTCACTTTACTGCGTTAAATTTATACCAATGTTGCTAATTCCTGATTCCCGGAGGTCAGATTTCAATCCTTTAATCAACTCAATATCCCGCTCTTCACAGCCGGCCAATAAGCGATAAATTTCCCATTGAATATCCCACTCTTGTTCAATGGCAGGTAATACTTTTAATTCTTCATCGGTCATTTCTTTCCCGGCATGGGTCATTTCAAGCATAGCAACGGTGCGAATTGAAATTTCACTCACAGCAATTGTATGCTCCAATGTCTCACCACCCAGACGGGCATGGAGTATTTCCCCTAATGCAATACACGCATCAATTGCCGGGTACACACCATAAATATCGTAATCATCTGCTGACGGAATGATTTGTTCCAACTTTTCCAGCTGATTATCAAAATTAACCTTGGCATCTTTTACAACTAATATTTCCCACACCAAATCCAGAATACGGCGGTAAAGCGCAGGTTCTGCGAACGCAATCTGACAACAGAACATCTGGTAGTTTGGATACATCCGTTCGCATAAACTCGCCATGAAGGTCAGATGCTGCCAGCTTTCAAGTTTTTCCAGCCGTAAATGTATCGGGTTTCGTAACATTAGTTCTTACTCATTATGCATAATTTGCTCCGCAGTTTACCTGAAATTCAAGAAGATCCACACGCTTACACCGAATTTAAGGATTTTTCTGCATCATTTGTTCAAAAAACGCTCTATTTGAAGCTATGCCATCCGCCCAACGGGTGGTTTCAGGTAGACGATAGCCTCGCACACAACGCTCTACCCATAGCAATGCACTATCAAGACTGATTCTATGTCCTGTAGAAATATACAATGGATTACAACGTTTTTTACTTCGCCATACCCAGCCGATCTGCTCCTCTTTATCAATCAAAGGCTGGCAACTGCCGGGTTGCTCATCCAATGGTTCACTTTCACCACATAAACGACGTTTTGCCACGCCAATCGTCGGTACATTCGCCAATAAGCCAAAATGGCTAGCAACCCCTAAACGACGAGGATGAGCAATACCATGGCCGTCCACCATGACCAGATCAGGTGTGTGTTTCAGCAATTGCCAAGCAGCCATCAATGCAGGGTATTCACGAAAAGAGAGTAAGCCGGGGATATAAGGAAGCGTAGTATCAATTCGAGCTATCTGATACTCCACCAGTTCAAAGGCAGGATAGGAAAGAACAGCGATAGCTGCACGGGTAACTGTTCCCTGCTGTTCAAAGCCCACATCAGCACCAGCAATCAATTTTGGTGAGGAAAAATCATCATAATGGATGACTTGCTGAGCCTTTTCTATTTGTTCCTGACGTAATGCTTTCGTGTTAATCATATTTCTACTGATGATATTTAGCTGAAAGTTTATGTACCGTTTCAACAAATACACCAGCATGTTCCGGCGGTACATCTTGATGGATACCATGACCAAGGTTAAAAACATGACCAGGACCCACACCAAAACCTTGCAAAATTGTCGAAACTTCCTGCTCAATCCGCACTGGAGAGGCATATAACACAGATGGATCCATGTTGCCCTGCAAAGCCACTTTATTCCCTACACGACGGCGTGCATCGGCAATATCTGTCGTCCAGTCCAAACCAAGGGCATCACAACCCGTTTCAGCCATTGCTTCCAGCCATTGCCCGCCACCTTTGGTAAACAATGTTACCGGCACACGGCGGCCTTCATTTTCACGGATCAGGCCATCAACAATTTTGTGCATATAACGCAGGGAAAACTCGCGATAATCCCGCCCCGTCAGCACGCCTCCCCAAGTATCGAAAATCATCACGGACTGAGCACCCGCTTTAATCTGGGCATTAAGATAAAGAGTAACGCTGTCTGCCAGTTTATCCAGCAATAAGTGCATGACGGCGGGTTCGGCATACATCATTTTTTTGATTTTAGTGAATGCCTTACTACTACCGCCTTCCACCATATAAGTCGCCAGTGTCCACGGACTACCGGAAAAGCCAATCAAAGGAACTTGCCCCACCAGTGCCTTACGGATTGTACGCACTGCATCCATCACATAACCCAGTTCCATTTCAGGATCAGGAACCGGCAGTTTTTCCACATCAGCACGACTCAAAATAGGGGATTTAAAACGCGGGCCTTCGCCTGCCTCAAAATAGAGTCCCAACCCCATTGCATCAGGAATAGTGAGAATATCAGAGAAGAGAATCGCCGCATCCAACGGATAACGCCGTAAAGGCTGTAAAGTGACTTCGCAGGCAAGTTCAGTGTTCTTACACAGAGAGATAAAATCACCTGCTTCGGTACGGCTAGCCTTATATTCCGGCAAATAACGACCAGCCTGACGCATCATCCATACAGGTGTAACATCAACAGGTTGGCGCAGTAAAGCTCGTAAATAGCGGTCGTTTTTCAACTCATTCATAACAGGCTCCATTTATTTATTGGCCGCAATATTATCTGGCTGCAATAATTTGCGTCCATTGTAACACGACAGACAAATCTCTCCCGTTGAATCGCGCCAAACAATACATTACACATTTCGGCATAGAGCAACCGTATCTTCAATCAACCGGCGGGCAATCGTATTAGCTGGCGGGATCAATGGCAGTTGATCATAGCGATACCAGTCTGCGCTAATCAGCTCTTGCGGATCATGACGGATCTCACCGCTGTCATAATCAGCCAGAAATGCCATCATCAATGAATGAGGAAAAGGCCACGGCTGAGAAGCCACATAACGTAAATTGCGGACTTTAATATTACTCTCCTCCATGACTTCGCGGGATACCGCTTCTTCGAGTGTTTCACCTACTTCGACAAATCCCGCCAGTACTGTGTACATCCCCCCACGATGGTGCTGATGCTGCGCCAGTAGAATCCTATCATTCCGACGAATACCCACAATAATACAAGGTGCAATCTGCGGATAATAACGTTCTCCACAGTGATGACACAAACAGACCCACTCACTGGAACCATGGCGCATTTCACTACCGCAATAACCACAATACCGATGAGAACGATAAAACTCAGCCAACTGCACCCCACGGCCAGCTAACTGAAACAACCCGCTATCACTTGAAATAATTTGCCGCAGCGAAACCATATCTGAAACCATTTTCTGACAAATAAGCCAAACTTTTTCGCCCTGCCATTCACCAATAGGCCACGCTATTTTTCCTTGCAATGACCATTGAACAGCAATTCCAAAAGGTAATTCCCCTTCAGGAAGCCAAATATGATTTTCATCGCTGATAATCCACCAGCCACATTCTGTACCTGTAATTTGTTGTTGCATCATCACTATGACATCTTAAATTATTTTAATATGTGTATAAATCATACGCTTTTTCATCAGAAAAAGAGTGTCTTATTGTTATATGTTGTATTGCCTGATCTGGCAGTGACAGGCATGATCCTCAGCTATCAATGTGCTTTGACCTGAGGAACACAACATCATGCCACAACTGCTTGCAGTGTTTGATCTAGATGACACCTTAATCTCCGGTGATTCCAGCGCTATATGGACAGAATTCTTATGGGAAAAAGGCATAATTACCGATCCCTGTTTTATCGAAGCAGATGCAAAAATGATGGCTGATTACAATGCAGGTATGTTGAATATGAATGACTATCTGGCATTTAGCCTGCAAACATTGCATCGGGTTCCGCAAGAACGAGTTGATACCTGGCTAACCGAATTTGTCGCAGAAAGAATCAGACCTCGGTTTTATCCACAAGCTAAAGCGCTGCTTGAAGAATATCAACAACAGCAGGTTCCGGTCATTATTATCTCAGCCACGGTCTCTTTTATTGTGAAAAAGATTGCTGCCGAATTTGGTATTCACACCGCGTTGGGCATTGATATGGTAATAGAAAACGGCTGTTATACCGGCAAAATAGACGGCATTGCCACTTTTCGTGAAGGTAAAGTAAAACGATTGAAACAATGGCTGGAGCAACAAAATAGTCATCCTGAAACTATCCGTTTTTACAGTGATTCGATTAATGATCTGCCAATGTGTCAGTTTGCCAATGAGGTGATTACCGTCAATGCTGATGCTCGTTTGCAAGCTGAGGCACAACAACATGGCTGGGAACAATTAACTTGGTCATTGTAAATACTTTCATTCAGTAAGGGTTGTAGTTTTCATAATCCCTTCTATACTACTGATGACTTTCTTGTCGGAGTGCCTAGCGTAGACTGTTTTATCACAGCATACACAGGCTGAGACCGTTAATTCGGGATCCGCGGAACCTGATCGGGTTAAGACCCGCGAAGGGAACAAGAGTAATCAACCGCTGTCGGCTCACCCAGTTTTCTTACCAAGAGTCTATCCAGCTATCAATTATTACTCCCTGCGAGCTCCAGACAAGCAACTTTCCCAATAACACGGTTAGGAATTTGCTATGTCTAATAATATTGTTATCCCTGCAACTGATATTTCACCAAAACCCGGCCCGTCACGTCCACGTAAAGTTCAACGTGATGCCGCTCAAGAATTTATTAATTCTATTCAGGGAGTCGCGTTCCCTAACTCACGACGAATTTATCTCCAAGGTCCACGTGACGATATCCAAGTCCCAATGCGGGAAATTCAGTTATCACCGACTCTGATCGGCGGAACCAAAGAAGAACCTCAATATGAGGAAAACGAAGCTATCCCTGTTTATGATACTTCCGGCGCTTATGGCGATCCTGATTCCATGCTGGATGTGCATGTTGGGTTAACTAAACTGCGCCAGCAATGGATTGACGAACGTCAAGATACTGAACCTGTTACCACCCTCAGTTCTGATTTTACTCAGCAACGTCTGGCGGATGCTGGCCTCGCTCATTTACGTTTCAATAACCGCCCTCATCCACTAAAAGCCGGTAAAGGCAAACGCGTGACTCAATTGCACTATGCCCGTAAAGGCATCATCACACCGGAAATGGAATTTATTGCACTACGGGAAAATATGGGGCGTGAACGTATCCGCGGTGATGTGCTACGCCAACAACATGCCGGACAAGGCTTCGGCGCTCAGTTGCCAGAAAATATCACACCAGAATTTGTCCGTCAGGAAGTCGCGGCAGGTCGGGCAATTATTCCTGCCAATATCAATCATCCTGAATCAGAACCCATGATTATTGGTCGTAATTTTCTGGTGAAGGTTAACGCCAATATCGGTAATTCTTCAGTGACCTCTTCTATTGAAGAGGAAGTGGAAAAGCTGATCTGGTCTACCCGTTGGGGTGCGGATACGGTAATGGATCTCTCCACTGGCCGTTATATCCACGAAACCCGCGAATGGATCTTACGTAACAGCCCGGTTCCTATCGGTACAGTCCCCATTTATCAAGCTCTGGAAAAAGTTAATGGTATAGCGGAAAACCTCACCTGGAAAATGTTCCGTGATACCTTGCTAGAACAAGCTGAACAAGGAGTGGATTACTTCACTATTCACGCAGGCGTTCTGCTGCGCTATGTACCGATGACAGCCAAACGCCTGACCGGGATCGTCTCCCGCGGTGGTTCAATTATGGCGAAATGGTGTCTATCTCATCATCAGGAAAACTTCCTCTACCAACATTTCCGCGAGATTTGTGAAATCTGTGCTGCTTATGATGTTTCTCTATCCTTAGGAGATGGCTTGCGCCCCGGCTCTATTCAAGATGCCAATGATGAAGCCCAGTTTGCCGAGTTACATACATTAGGCGAACTGACCAAAATTGCCTGGGAATATGATGTTCAGGTGATGATCGAAGGCCCCGGACATGTACCAATGCAGATGATTCGTCGCAATATGACCGAAGAATTGGAGCACTGTCATGAAGCCCCTTTCTACACCCTTGGACCACTGACGACAGATATTGCGCCAGGTTATGACCATTTTACTTCGGGTATTGGTGCAGCAATGATTGGTTGGTTTGGTTGCGCTATGCTTTGTTACGTAACACCGAAAGAACATCTTGGTCTGCCAAACAAAGACGATGTTAAGCAAGGGCTGATTACTTACAAAATTGCGGCTCATGCCGCCGATCTGGCCAAAGGCCATCCAGGTGCACAAATCCGTGATAACGCTATGTCAAAAGCACGCTTTGAATTCCGTTGGGAAGATCAATTTAATCTGGCGCTCGATCCCGATACCGCACGTGCCTATCACGATGAAACGCTGCCACAAGCCTCCGGCAAAATTGCTCATTTCTGTTCTATGTGCGGGCCTAAATTCTGCTCGATGAAGATCTCTCAGGAAGTACGCGATTATGCCGCCGGTATGGAACAGATGTCAGAAGAATTCCGCGCCCGCGGCAGCGAGCTGTATCACAGTGCGGAGGGTGTATCTCATGAGTAATCTGCCTAATGCCCCATTTGCCCCGACTGAACACAGATTGGGGCTGTATCCGGTCGTGGATTCGCTGGAATGGATTTCCCGCCTGTTAAAGGCAGGAATTACCACCATCCAATTACGAATCAAAGACCTGCCAGAAGATCAAGTCGAGGGAGAGATTAAGCAGGCCATTACTCTGGGCCACCAATATAACGCTCGTTTATTTATTAACGATTACTGGCGACTGGCGATCAAACATGGCGCTTACGGTGTTCATCTGGGGCAGGAAGATTTAGATAACGCCGATCTGAATGCAATCCAGGAAGCCGGATTGCGGTTAGGCGTTTCCACTCACAATGAACAAGAATTGGCACGGGCAAAATCTTTACGTCCATCTTATATCGCCCTCGGCCATATTTTCCCGACGACGACCAAAACAATGCCCTCTTCTCCACAAGGGCTGGAAACACTAAAACAACAGGTAGAAAACACTCCGGATTATCCTACTGTCGCTATCGGAGGCATCTCTCTTGAACGTGTGCCGGATGTCGTTGCAACGGGAGTTGGTGGTGTAGCGCTGGTCAGCGCAATTACCAAAGCAAAAGATTGGCGTCAGGCAACGTCACAATTGCTTCATCTGATTGAAGGCATTTAGTTGAAGATATTGAGAGGTTCTTATGCTGAATGATCAAGAATTTATGCGTTACAGCCGACAACTGTTGCTGGAAGATATCGGCCCAGAAGGGCAGGAAAAACTGAAAACCAGCCGCGTATTGATTGTCGGTTTGGGGGGGCTGGGTGCCCCTGCGTCTCTCTATCTCGCTGCGGCCGGTGTGGGAGCAATTTATCTCGCTGATGATGACCAACTGCACGTCTCCAATTTACAACGACAAATCCTTTACCGCACAGAGGATATCCCTTCGGCAAAAGCTGAACTTGCAGCTAATCAGCTCAATGCACTGAATCCACTGGTAAAAATAACTATTCTTAATAAACGTCAAGATGTGGAATCGCTGAAAAAAAGCGTAAAACAGGTCGATCTGGTTCTTGATTGCTGTGACAACATGGCAACCCGCCATGCTATCAATGCAGCTTGTGTAGCAACACGAAAACCCTTAATCAGCGGCAGTGCCGTTGGGTTCAGCGGTCAGCTTATGGTGCTTGAACCCCCTTATCCTCACGGCTGCTATACCTGCCTCTACCCTGATCAGGAAGAACCACAACGTAATTGCCGAACTGCGGGTGTATTAGGTCCGGTAGTCGGCGTCATCGGCACATTGCAGGCTTTGGAAGCCATCAAAATGTTAAGCGGACTTCCCTCTCCGTTGAGCGGCAAACTTCGACTGTTTGATGGTAAGCAGCAAAGCTGGAGCACGCTACAGCTCAGTCAATCGCGGCAATGCCCAATCTGCGGAGATATGGCATGAAAATTACTATAAATGACCAGTTGATGGAGCTTACCGCGCCTCTGGCTCTACAGCAATTACTGGAACAACTTGAACGAACGCAACCGGGAACTGCATTGGCCATTAATCAAACCATTATTCCGCGCTCGAACTGGAATACACACCAAGTTAATGACGGGGACAATATCCTTTTATTTCAGGTTATTGCCGGAGGTTGATATGTTAAAGATCGCTGATACTACTTTTGATTCCCGTTTGTTTACTGGTACAGGCAAATTCGCTAATTCAGATTTAATGATTCAGGCTATAGCCGCCTCTGGCAGTCAGCTTGTCACGATGGCGATGAAACGCATTGATTTACAGGGAGGTAATGACGCTATTCTAGCGCCATTACAAAAACTTGGCGTCAAATTGCTGCCAAATACTTCTGGAGCCAAAACCGCAGAAGAAGCGCTGTTCGCAGCCCGTCTGGCCCGTGAAGCATTGGCAACAAATTGGATCAAACTGGAGATCCATCCTGATGTGAAATACTTACTACCTGATCCGGTCGAAACGCTTAAAGGCGCTGAAATGCTGGTCAAAGACGGGTTTATCGTTCTGCCTTACTGCAGTGCTGATCCTGTTTTGTGTAAACGCCTGGAAGAAGCGGGTTGTGCAGCGGTTATGCCTTTAGGAGCCCCGATCGGCTCTAATCAGGGGCTGCTAACCCGGGATTTCCTGCAAATTATTATTGAACAAGCACAGGTGCCGGTGGTTGTCGATGCAGGCATCGGCGCACCAAGCCATGCACTGGAAGCAATCGAATTAGGGGCTGATGCCGTATTGGTCAATACCGCTATTGCCGTCGCGCGTAACCCAGTAAAAATGGCACAGGCATTCAGAATGGCAATTGAAACAGGTGAATTATCCCATCAGGCTGGTCTGGCAAGTCCAAAACAACATGCTGTTGCATCCAGCCCATTGACTGATTTTCTGGGAACGTTCTAATGGCTAATCATCTTTTGAACAACAGTTTTAGTTATCACTGGCAGCAGCTGAGTTGGGATGACATTACCCTTCGCATTAACAGCAAAACTTCGCAGGATGTCGAACGGGCATTGAGCAGCAACAAATTAAATCTGGATGATTTTATGGCACTGCTCTCACCAGCGGCGAAACCCTATATAGAACCGCTGGCACAACGGGCACAGAAATTGACTCGTCAACGCTTCGGTAATACCGTTGGTTTTTATGTACCGCTTTATCTCTCGAATTTGTGCGCCAATGATTGCACCTACTGTGGATTCTCAATGAGTAACCACATCAAACGCAAGACACTAAATAAAGATGAAATTATTGCAGAATGTCAGGCGATTAAAGCTCTGGGTTTTGACAATCTGCTATTAGTCACGGGAGAACATCAGAGTAAAGTAGGTATGGATTATTTCCGCCGTTATCTGCCACTTATCCGTGAACATTTCAGTTCCATAATGATGGAAGTCCAGCCAATGACTCAGGAAGAATATTCAGAACTCAAAACGTTGGGGCTGGATGGTGTGATGGTTTATCAAGAAACCTATCATGAGCCAACTTATCGGCTGCATCATCTACGAGGTAAGAAACAAGATTTTCACTGGCGACTAGAAACACCGGATCGCCTTGGCCGGGCAAAAATCGATAAAATCGGTTTAGGGGCATTAATTGGCCTATCCAATCACTGGCGGACAGATTGTTACATGGTGGCTGAACATTTATTCTTTTTACAACGCACATATTGGCAAAGCCGTTATTCAATTTCATTCCCACGTTTGCGGCCTTGTGCCGGAGGTATTAAACCTGCATCATTAATGAGTGAAGCAGAACTGGTACAACTGATTTGTGCTTTTCGTCTGTTTGCTCCAGATGTAGAACTTTCTATTTCTACCCGGGAATCTCCCTTCTTTCGCGATCATGTCATACCACTGGCAATCAATAATGTCAGCGCAGGTTCGAAAACCCAACCCGGTGGTTACGCAGATAATAGCCATAAAGAACTAGAACAATTTATTCCACATGATAACCGCTCCGTTTATCAGGTCGCGGATGTATTGATTAAAGCGGGGTTACAACCTGTCTGGAAAGATTGGGATGGTTACTTAGGCCGGTAATTTAATTTTCACCTTTCTCAAATAAATATTTTTGACAAGGATTCTTAAACGACAATAATTTTATAAAATAAGATTTAATATAGACGGCTTTCTGACTCTAACACCAGACAGTAATACAACCCAACACAATCAGCAGCCAATCATACTAGCCGGAAGAGCATGTAACTCTTCCGACTTTTAACTAACCTAAAAATCCATTATATATGTTCATTTATCATAAACATTAATGAAATCAAATTGATATTATAATTTCACTTTAATTATAATCGTATAAATATTTAATATTATAAAAATATCACATAATGATTTTTATTTAAAATACACTCCTTAAATATAAAATAAAATATTTTATCTATATAAGTTCAATCAATATCTAAAATCCACTGTAATCATTAACACTCTATTTCAATAGAACCATTTAGTTTATTTCCTGACCATACGTGTCTATTTTCCACAGAAAAAAGAACATAAAACGCCAATTTATACCTATATTGAGTAAATATAAAAGACTATGTGTACTGTATATATCGGAACTTACCCTCATCTATTTTATTTTTGTATTAACTTATACAAATTACAATCCTCCATCAATAAAAAATGCCATTGAATATTCTCCTATCATTGATAAAGTGCCTCCCGAAAAATAACGTGATTAAGAAAAATCAAATTTATTGATACTCATTTAAAAAGGACTAATATATGAACGTAAAAGAAATTTTGGATAACGAAGATTATTCTGGTAAGAAAAACTCTACTAAAGAGTTGGTTAATGGCTCATTCGAGGAAGGATATAAGGGTTGGAGAATCCCAGCACCTGAAACGGTAAAAATCTTATCCGAAAATGGAATTAACTTTCTCAGAATCCAAAGCGTTACTGGTTCTGGCGTCATTGACCAAATTATCGAAGAATTAGAACCTAACACTAAATATAAACTGACGGGTACCGCTCGCTTATCAGTAGAGTCATCACCTGCTTATTTTGGTTTACAAAATCGCACATCTGGCCCGGAATCTTTTGCTGTGAGCAGCACCGAGTTTACAACAGGTTCTATCGAATTCAGTACAGATGAAGAAGGACTTTTACGCGTTTACTTGCTGAAAGACCAAATTGGCCCCAGATCAAGCGGAGCAACTGCTGACTTTACCGGTTTTACTTTAGAAAAAGCCTAAACATCTAACTTTGATATCGTTTGACATTTCAACACCCGAAGCTCATGGCTTCGGGTGTTTTAATTCTACAGCTGTAAATATCATGTAATCACTCATCCTATTCTCTCCCTCAATATAATTGATATTCTGATGTAATATCCTGGACGTTATTTTTTCATTAATTGACAAAAATTTAATTTTAAATCAATAAAAACACGATTGCATATTCTCCCACTATTGATAAAGTGTTTACTGAAAACAAAGTTATTAAGAAAAACCAAATTTAATTGCTCTTCATTTAAAAAGGATTCATATATGGATATGAAAAAAGTTCTCAATAACGAAGAATATTCTGATACAAAAAACGCTAATAAAGAACTGATTAATGGTTCATTTAATGAAGGATATCACAGCTGGAGAATCTCAACCGCTGAAACTGTAGGAGTCTTATCCGAGAATGGTGTTAACTTCCTTAGGATCCAAAGTTATTCTGATTCTGGCGTCATTGATCAAATTATAAAAGGATTGGAACCCAATGTTAAATATAGACTGACGGGTACAGCACGCTTATCAACAAAAAAAATACCACAAAGAGCCTTGCCCGCTTATTTTGGTTTACAGAATCGTACATCTGACCCCGAATCTTTTGTTGTAGATAGCTTCAATTTTACAACCGGTTCCGTTGAATTAAGTACAGATGAAGAGGGATTTTTACGAGTTTATATGATGAAAGACCAATTTGTAGGCCTCCCAGAAGAAGCAACTGCTGACTTTACCGGTTTTATTTTAGAGAAAGCCTAAACATCCAGCTTTGATATAACTAGACATATTAACACCCGAAGCTCATTGCTCCGGGTGTTTTAAAGCCTATCTCAGTAAATGTCATTCTCCGAAAATAGCCTTGTCTAACTTAAATCATGCAATGGTTTCTTTATTGGCGGTGTCAGTCTGAAATCAGAAAATTTCACCTGTAACCCTTGACGTTCTGGAGAACAACACATTGCGCCAACAAAGACACGTTGTTTATCCTCAAGAAAAGGGGATAGCCTTAATAGTGGCCACCGTAAACCATCAATAGAATATTGAAGCCTTAAATACCCTTCTTCACAAGTCAGACGTAACCAGAATTTACTTGGATTACCTGGAAATATTCCCATGGACCAATCAGAATGGTGACGAGTGAATACACTACCAATAGTGGCCTGCCCGTCAGAATATTCAACTCCCCCTTTCAACCAATGCTTCTCATCCACTAATAACATGATTCCAGCTTGATCGTATAAATGTTCAAAACATCCTTCAATGCAGAGTTGAAAGGTAAAATTATCCTCAACATAACGCCCAAAAACATGACCACTATGACGTTGAAAACCATACCATGTTTGTTGCCAAAAATCGGTTTTATGATCTGTGGTGACATTAAGCCAGTCACTTCCAGCTTGCCAATCAAATGGTTCATTCAGCCAATCATATTGTGACAAACTCATAGGAGCTCCCTCTATTATCTTCTGCTTGGATTAATAAATTTATATCCTGCAAGTAAGGAAACAGAGAGTAAAGCAACACAAGCAAAAGCACCATGTAATGTCACAACATGTGCTAATCCTCCGATAATTGCAGGCCCAAGTAATATCCCGGAATATCCCATTGTAGAAACCGCCGCCACTGCCAGAGAGTCAGGCATAATTTTCTGTTGACCGGAAGCGGTAAAAAGCATGGGTGCTATATTAGAGAGCCCTGCGCCAACCATCAGGAAGGAAAGTCCTAATATTATTGCTGTTGATGCTGAGTAAATAAGGATAAATCCAGAGGTCGCTAATAAGGCACTACTGATAAAAACCCGCCTGTGTCCATACAGGGCAATGATCTTATCCCCCAAAAAGCGACCAGATGTCATAGCAATAGCAAAAAGGGTATAACCAACTCCAGCCTGATGACTACTGATGTTATGTACACTGGTTAATAATATACCGCTCCAGTCCAACATTGATCCTTCCATGATATAGGCAACAAAACAAAGAAAGCCCAACAAAATAACGATCCCACGGGGCACAGCAAAGAATGGTGTATTACCCGACTCTGCTTCGTTTAATAATCCGCTCCATGCAGGCAGCAGCAACAGGATAATAAGTAGCACCACCATGATCATCGCCTGAAAGGGTGATACTCCCAGAGACAATAATGCACTGACCGAGCCGGCACCGGCTATTCCCCCCAGACTGAATAACGCATGAAAACCAGACATAATTGGCCGTTGAGCCATTTTTTCGACCATAACAGCGTGGATATTTACCACAACATCCATCGCACCGATACCTGCACCAAAAATAAATAAAACGCAAGCCAGTGTCAGCGGTGTAGGTAATACACTAAGCCCTGGCAGCATCACTAGCACCAACAGAGCACATAAGGTGAAAATTTGCCGGCATCCAAAACGTGCAGCCAACATTCCTGCTATAGGCATCATGATGAAAGAACCGATACCGAACGCCAGCATCAGGAGCCCCATAGCGCCATTATCAAGTTGTAGCCGCTCTTTAGCTAAAGGAATGAGGGGAGCCCAACTTGCAAGACTAAAGCCGGCGATAAAAAAAGCGACGCGCGTCGCCATGATGGGTTGTTTTACTAAAGAGACCATATTCAGATCAGACAACTCATACTCCTTCTATATAAATAGAAACGCCCTCCGATATGACTAACAGAGGGCATTAAATTATGCAAAATTAATCCTGGAAAATTGCGGAATATCTGTCAGCGCTCCGATAATACGGGTTGCCTGTTGATACTGCTCTGCAACGGATAACGCATGAGGCCAGGCGTACACATAAGGAATACCTGCCTGTACTGCTGCGGTAACCCCCAAATCTGTATCTTCAATTACCAATGTTTGATGAACATCCATAGACTTCAATGCCAACATGGCAAGATAGGGATCGGGATTCGGTTTCGTTCTTATAACATCGTCGCCGGAAATCAAAGCTGGGCTTTCGCTCAACCCCAGTAATCCAATATTAGCCAGACACACTTCACGCGGCGCAGTAGAGACAAAACCAAAAGGGATACTGTGCTGTTGTAAGGCCGCTATCAGCCTGGCAACCCCTGGGCGAAGGTAACTTTGAGACAGTTTATCTTTATAAACAGAGACAATTTTAGCCGTGATCGCTGGCTGCTGCTGAACTGGAATACCAATGAAATGCAGTGTTTCCTCTAAACTCAATCCGATAAGTTGCTGCGGTTGTACATGCTGTGTGTAATCAGGGGCCAAAGCACAAAGAACATCAAAGTGCAGTTGCTCACTATCGACAATGACCCCATCAATATCAAAAATCACATTAAATTTATCCATGTGAAAAAATTCCATTATTTGAGATCAGAAATACGAATAAGTACTTTACAGTTTGGAGTACTGAGCGGTTTTTGGGTTTTGCCCGCAATATCACAACCCACAGTGAGAAAAGCCTGCAAGTAATCATTAAAATCAAAGATCTGACTGACCAGACGACTCGCCGGAATCACACCATCACGGATCATGGTATAAGCACGTTCAAAGCTGTTATTCAAAGAGTCAATGGAACCAATGACTGAAAGACTCTTATCCGCAATTTTAAGAATATCAAGGTTGGCATGTTTATCTTTAAGCGCCACATTCAGCAATTTTCCGCCAGGAGCCAGATGTTCGAAAATGTATTCGGTTAACTGGCCGGTAGTATCTACACATAGATCGATAAGTGCCGATTTATCGCCATATTTCTGCGTTAAAGCCTCATCAAAATCAGTATACAGCTCACATTCCGGCGGCAGATTTTCTCTGGCAAACTGAACACGGCTTTCGTTTTTCTCGACCATAAAAGCCTTGACGCCTCTGGCATGTAAAGCCCAAATGTAGAGCATACCCATTGGACCTGCGCCAGCCACTGCTGCACGAATATTGGTATGAGTGATACCCAGCTTATCGACACCGGTCAATGTACAACTTAGCGGCTCGGTCAGTGATGCCTCTTCCATGCTGACATGATCATCCAGTTTTATCAGTGAACTCTCTTTAGCCAGATACTGTTCAGCAAATGCCCCGTCATAGGAAACCCCAGCTTCGGTTCCCAATTTTTTTTCACAATGATTTGGGCTTCCTGTCTGGCACATCCGACAATGCCCACAGGAATAAGTTGGGTTGATCACCACGCGATCACCCACGTTAAAACGCGTAACACTTTTTCCTATTTGAGTGACAACCCCCGTCGTTTCATGACCGAGAGTCGTCCCCGGAATCGCGACAGGGTAAGAACCCGTGATAATCCCAACATCCGTACCACAGACACCACAAACCGCAATATCAACCACCACATCATCAGACTCAACACAATGTAACGGTTCAACATCCCGGATTTGAACATCCCATACCTGATTAAATTTAAGTGCTTTCATTATGCTACCTCCTTGTTGTCCAGCATATCTAAAGTCAGATCAGCAAAAGTCAGATCCAATTTATGCAAAATCTCGCTTAAATGTTCCTTAGTACAAATTAATGGAGGACGAACTTTGAGTGCACGGCCTTTCCCATAACGAGAACCCCGGATGAGCAAATTATGATTGTTCGCAGTTGCAATCGCTTTTGCCGCAAATTCTGGTGATGGCGTATCAAAACCAAACATGTAACCGACGCCTCTGACACCAGTAATTTCTGGATATTTACGCTGTAATGCTAATAAGCCATTACACAAATAAGCTTCGTTACTCTGCACATTCTCCAGAACATGTTCATCTTCAATAATATCGATAATTTCGTTGAGAGCGGTGAGTGAAAGAGGGTTAGCGCCTGATGTGCTGGAATGTTCGAAAGACTCTAATACATCCAATGAACTACGCATCAATACACCACCGGTAGGAATACCTATGCCACCAGCGCCTTTAGCGAAAACAATAATATCTGGTTCTAATTCTTTGGCGTAACCGGTTGATGCGAAGAATGTTCCTGTGCGTCCAAATCCTGTCTGCACTTCATCTGCAATAATGATAATGTCATGTTTATGACAGATATCTCTAATCTTACGGTAAAAATCAACAGGGAAAACGATATTTCCACCATTTCCTTGAATAGGCTCAATGATTAGGCAGGCAATATTGTCATTTGAACCCAATTGAATAAATTGTTCCAGATCAAAATACTGATTTTGTTCTGTGCCCGGTTCCAATTCAGACATGACGCTGGCAGGAGTCGGCACTTTTAAAGAACCATCAATATTGACATGAAAATCTTTAATTCTAAAAGCATTACCCGAAATTTGCGCTGTAGCTAAAGACTGACCATGATGAGCCAGAAAGAAAGAGATAACCCCTGACCGCCCTGTTGCTTTTTGAGCAATACGAATGGCGCATTCAACCGCCCCGGAGCCGGAAACATCCCGCAACCATATTCTATTAATTCCTTCCGGGGTATGTTTAACTAATTTATTCAGAATATATTGCGACATTTCATGAGTATAAGCTGAACTCAAATGTGTACATCTGTCGATCTGCTGTTTTAATTTTTCTGCTATTCTGCGATTAGTGTACCCCAGTGGAAGGTTAAATGTTCCCGAAGCCGCGTCAATATACTTTTCACCATCTATTTCTAAATAAGGACCATTACCAACAAAGCGAGAAAGCATATCTTCAAATCGTTTTCCATTTTCCATCATTTTATTACCTTAATTAATCATTTCTAACTATAATAAAGCACAATAATATTTAACAGGTAAGAGAATATTTACTAAAAATTAATTTAAATCAACAAAAAACCAATAAAAACCACAAAAACATTTAAAAAATTAAAGTATTTTATATAAAATACATTATTGTTTTGAATGAATTGTTAATTACATACAGAACTGCTAGTAAATATGGCTAGTACAGGTAATTCTGTTTAAAATCCTGTAGAACTGTCCAAAAATCTTGTAACTCTGCTTCAAACGATAACCATGAGAATATTTGTATAGCCTATGACTATTTCCTTTATGATAGGTGACCATCTTGATTATTTCTGATTTGTCAGAAACGACATGCTTTTTTATTGAGAATGAGTTACCAAAGAAATGAAAAAATAAAGTAACTATTTATTAATGAAATAATTTCAAACAGAACACTTTAGAATAGAGGCTGCTAATAATCTGACATACCTTAAAAAAGTGCTGAAGCAGCCTGGCTGGTTTACACAGTTAAGCAGCTCGTATAAAGTTCAGGTTTGAAAAAGCAGTAAAGAGTTCGGTTGAGCACGATATTTAAATAAACCTATCGCTAGTTTGAAATAACCCGCTAATAGGATCTCTGGCATACACAAAATCTTTAATCATGTTGGAAACTCAATGCCACTGTGCCGATTTACTAACAAAACCACCACAATTTGTTGAAATACTAAAAGAATAAACATGCGAAATTACATTTTTCTATTACTTAGTTTGGTGCTTTTCGGACCACTAGGTATCGATCTGTTTTTACCTACGATCCCCGCCATTGCTGAAGATTTTCAGGTTAATAATGAGGTCATTCAGTCGACTATTTCCTTATTCCTGCTAATCATGGGACTGGGGCAATTAATTGCCGGACCATTGGTAGACAAATTTGGCCGTCGACCGGTTGCCTTGATGGGGATCATTTTGTATATCATTGGTTCTATGATCGCAGCACTTTCAACCAAGTCCGAAATTTTTATCGCGGCGCGGATCATTCAAGGATGTGCTGTTTGCTGTACCAGTGTCGTCTGCATCAGCAGTGTACGCGATCGCCTGAATGGTGACGAGGCAGCTAAAGCCTACGGCTTTCTTAACAGTACACTAAATATTGTTCCTGCTCTCGCTCCGTTGCTCGGTGGTCTTTTGGCTGAAATGTTTAACTGGCGGGCACCATTCTGGTTTTTGGTCTGCTACTCGGTTATTGTGCTGCTTATCATTGCCATTTGGCTGCCAGAAACGCGCCCCGCAAACACTAAACCCATTCATGGATTACCGCTGAAACAGTATTATCAGATTCTCAGCAATGCCCGGTTTATGCATTTTGCACTGGTTAACGCAGGCATCATGGCAATAATGATTACTTATGTTTCATTCGCACCAACTGTACTAATGACCGAAGGCCATATCTCACCACTCGCATTTTCATTGATTTTTGGTGGCAACGGGTTCTGGACTATGATCGCCTTCCTGATCGCTAATAGACTCCTTCATCGAACGAGTCGCCCTTTCTGCTTGCTGCTAGGGGCAATTCTGATGGCACTGGGCTGCCTATCTCTGTTCTCAGGAATACATCTGCTACCAAACCTAGCCAGCCAACACTGGCTAAGTTATATGTTGCCGGTTGCTTTCGCTTGTGCAGGTCTGGCGTTTGTTATGGGGCCCGCAACTAGTTATGCTCTGGAACCTTATTCTGAAGAAGCAGGCGTCGCTTCCGCATTGATAGGGTTCGTCCAGATGGCTGTTGGCTCTATTATCTCTCTGGGCGCTATGGCGTTACCATTTCCACCCAAACAATCATTGATGCTGGTGATGCTACTGGGTACCGCGCTAACCCTGTCAGCACACTTACTCAGTCGCAGCCTGAAAGGACGGATTGTCTCGCTAAAATCTTAAAATCTGTCACGCAAAGCCATCGTTCAGTATCACTGATCAGAACAATGGCTTCGCGCAGCGGAAGTCACACACCTAACCCCATCATCTGCATCAGTTGTTGTGCCTGCTGAATCGCCTCCTGGCGATTCACAATCCCCAGCTTCTGATACAAATTCCGGATATGGGTCTTAATGGTTGTAGTCGCTACATCCAACTCTGCGGCAATCTGATCATTGCTGTAGCCTGAATAAATCAGTCCCAGCACCTGCCATTCACGCTGTGTCAGTGGACTATTGCGAATAAGCTCAGGAACATCAGGATGTGTCAGCAACTGTGTGACAAAACTTTCATCAAAATGGGCGAACTTATGACGATGCTGACGGTTGATATCTCGTAAAATGCGTTGTGCCCGGTGTAACTCCAGTTCAGACAAAGTATTGAGCTGGATAAGCTGACGTAGCTGCTGGGCCATCAACTCACCTTCAATCACAAAATGGCTGATAAACCCAGTGCGGTTAGCTAGAGCCAATGCTTCGATAAGCGCATTCTGCGCGTCACTTTTACGTCCAACATGCCAGTAAAGCAAGTTACACAATAGTAGATTACGGTTCAGATCACTTATTAGTTGCAATTCTCTCGCATGTTGATTCAGCATATCCAAAATAGATTCCGCCTCATCATACAGGCCAAGAAGGATCTGAGCACGGGCGATACTACGCCACTGGCCCTGATTAAAATGATTATCGACACTATCTGGTCGCTCGGTCTGTGCCAACCATCGAACAGCCGCACTTTTCTCTTCCATATTCTGCCAAATGATGACTCTCAGTTTGTCAGTATTGGTTCGCCAGTCTCTGTGATATTGCCCATTATTCAATAAGTTTTCACAACGGGCCAAATAACGGCGGGCATTATCAATATCTCCCCTAGTTAAAGAACATTTAGCCAACTGTGTCAGGCACTGCAACTGCTGCTGAGGTTGAAAGTTCGACAACACCTCCAAGCCACGACGTGCGGCCTCTTCTGCTTCATCAAGACGGGACCAGCACCACAAAAGCTGTGAGCGGATACGTAAAAGGAACTCATGCATCGGAAGTTGCTCCAGATGCTGTTCACGGATCAATTCAAACGCCTTGTTCTGTGTTTCGTAGGCAGTCTGCAAATACCCTTGGGCCAGTAAAATCTCGCTTTGCTGCAACAATGCCCATAACGCATAGTGATGAACCTGGAAACAGCGCGCAAGCTGCTCGGTTTGTTGCATCCGTGTCAATGCATCAGCCAGCTCACCTTTACAATGTAAGACTTCACCTTCCACTGACGTTGCGACAATACGACTGTATTCATTCTGCGGCAACAGCGCCGCCAGGGCCTTCTTCGCCAGCTTATCAGCCACCTCCGGCTTGCCGCTGTTGATAGCGACTTGAGCCCGTAAAGCATCAAACTCAGCCAATAAATCCGGCTCAATAGCAATCTGTTTCTTATGCAGTGCTTGTTCCGCCTGGCTCAACAGTGTATTTACCTCCGAATAGCGATGCTGGCTCTGAGCCAACCAAGCCTGAAGCAGCACCAGACGCGGACTCTCCAACAATTGTTCATAAGGCAGCGCATTCATACATTCTTCCAGCAGAGATAGCTCACTGTGGTTAAATAACGACCAGGCATACTGCAACAAAATATCGCGTAACATGGTGGTATCGCCCGCCGCTAAGGCATGATGAATAGCTTCGCCCGGATACCCTTGAACCAACCAGCCTTCTGCGGCGGCACGATGCAATTCAGGCAATTGCAACGCCATTTCCCACTGACAGCGTTGACGTAAAAATGAGGCAAAAAGTGGATGAAAGCGGAACCATTCACCAGAATCGTCCATACGCTGGAGAAACAGCCCCTGGCGCTCGGTTTCTTCAAGACGCTGTTGACCATTCTCTTCGCCGGTAAGACGAACGATCAAACCATCATTCATAGAGCGCAAAATAGAGCTGCGCAACAAAAATTCACGGGTTGATTTATCCACCTGATTCAATACTTCATCCACCAAATAGTCGGAAAGATGGCTGGCGTTAATTCCCGATAAGCGTTTAGCCGACAGTTCAGCGGCATCACACGACTGCCGTGCTGAAAGCGCAATCAGCTGAAGCGCCGTTGCCCAGCCAGCCACTTCGTTGCACAGGCGTTTACAATCGTCGGCGTCAAGCGATGGGGTCAAACGCTTGTCAAAAAATTGCTGGGTTTCCTGGTGATCAAAAGCCAGTTGTTGACTATCGATTTCCAGCAATTGCTCACGTACGCGCAGATTGGCAACCCCAAGAGAAGGCAAATTGCGTGATAAGATGGTTAAAGTAAGATGCTCAGGCTGGTGACGCAGGAAAAACCGCATAGCCTCATGAATAATGTTATTCACAATCAGGTGATAATCATCAATCACCAGGAAAATCGGTCGTCGCCATTCATTGAGTTCAATAAACAGTTGAGCGAAGAGCGCGGGTAAATTGGCATATTGGTGTTTTTGGGCCAACACTTCACTTTTGGCGCAATACCCCTGCGTGGCCTGCTGCAACGCCGCGATAAGATAGCTGGCGAAACGCTCCGGCTGATTGTCGCTTTCATCCAAAGAATACCATCCCAGATTATCTTGCCCAGCCGCCCACTGAGATACCAATGTGGTTTTACCATAACCAGCAGGGCTGGTTATCAGAACAAGACGATAGTTAGACGACTCATTCAGTCTGATCAACAGGCGTTTACGCCAAACCGTATTATTCAGACGAACAGGACGACTCAGTTTTGATGGGATAAGCATTGATTTCCGTGCCCATAAGAAACGATAAATAAAACCTGCGCCGGAACCCTATGTGATGTTATTAGATAATTTATGTCACGGCCCGTAATAATGTCATTAATAAGCCCAACCAAATTTAGTGAAATACACAGCCTTTGCAAACCTGTTTGCGAACCTCATTGTATTAAGTTGCGCACCCTATCACATTCTTGAACAGCAAATTCCATTTTCCATCGATAAATTATGGAAGCTGCCCGCAAACCATTCCATCAATCTCCAGGAAAAATGGACTTAATAAATCGAAAATGATGCCAAATAGGATTACCGACTACGCCCTTTTACTCCACCCTGACTAATACCTCTCCAGGATGATGTTTTAGACTCTGAGAGCATTCAGCATAGCGTCTAAATTTTCCTTTTTCAGCTACAGGATGAAGACTCCATGCAACAGACCAGATTAGATAAAGCCCAGTTTCAAGCTGCGCTGACGCGTCAATGGCAGCGCTTTGGCCTCGGATCAGCCCAGGAAATGACTCAGCATCAGTGGTGGCAAGCCGTCAGTGCGGCCCTGTCAGAACTACTGCCCTCAAGCCCTGTGATCACTGTTCCTTCCGACCAACAACAACGCCATGTGAACTATATCTCTATGGAGTTTCTGATTGGCCGTTTGACTGCAAACAATCTGCTTAACCTTGGCTGGTACGAAGACGTTCAGACTTACCTGGCAGAAGAAAATATTATTCTTAGCGATCTGCTGGAGCAAGAAACGGACCCTGCCTTAGGCAACGGCGGACTCGGTCGGCTTGCAGCCTGTTTTCTCGACTCTATGGCAACCGTTGGTCAATCAGCAACCGGCTATGGCCTGAATTATCAATACGGCCTGTTCCGCCAATCTTTTAATCAAGGACAACAAATTGAAAAGCCGGACAATTGGGGACGAGAATCTTATCCCTGGTTCCGCCACAATGCTCAGTTGGATGTTGAAGTTAATTTTGGTGGTGAAGTCTTAATGGCAGATGATGGGCGCGAAACCTGGGCACCTGAATTTACATTGATTGGGGAAGCCTGGGATCTACCGGTTATTGGTTATCACAACGGTGTTACCCAACCACTGCGCCTGTGGCAAGCAACACATACTGAACCATTTGATCTCGATAAATTCAACGATGGGCAGTTCCTGGTAGCAGAACAGCAAGGTGTTGAAGCAGATAAGCTGACGAAAGTTCTCTATCCGAATGATAATCATCAGGAAGGCAAACGCCTGCGTCTGATGCAACAATATTTCCAGTGTGCCTGTTCTGTGGCAGATATCCTGCGCCGCCATCATCTGGCGGGACGCAAAATAGAAGATCTGCCGAAGTATGAGGTTATCCAGCTTAACGATACCCATCCAACTATTGCCATTCCTGAAATGATGCGCATTCTGCTGGATAAACACCAAATGAGCTGGGAAGCGGCATGGGAGATAACCAGCCATACTTTCGCCTACACTAACCACACGCTGATGCCGGAAGGGTTGGAATGCTGGGATGAACACTTGGTAAGCCGCCTGCTGCCGCGCCATTACAACATCATTCAAGAAATTAACCGCCGTTTCAAAAAGCTGATGGAGAAAACCTGGCCAGGCGATCAAGCCATATGGGAAAAATTGGCGGTACATTATAACCATCAAGTGCGGATGGCGAATCTTTGCGTCGTCGCCGGCTTTGCCGTGAACGGAGTAGCAGCACTGCACTCAGAACTGATCGTTAAAGATCTTTTCCCAGAATATCACCAACTGTGGCCGAACAAATTCCACAACGTGACAAATGGTGTTACACCACGTCGCTGGATCAAACAGTGTAACCCAGCACTGTCAGGGTTGATCGACCGGACGCTTAACCGTGAATGGATTAACGATCTTGATGCACTTAACGTGCTTGAGCCTTATGCAGATGATGCTACTTTCTGCGAAGAATATCGGGCTGTCAAACAGGGCAACAAGATCCTCCTGTCCAATTATGTGAATAAAGTAATGGGACTGAAGCTGGATCCAAACGCCATTTTCGATGTGCAAATTAAACGCTTGCACGAATATAAACGTCAGCACCTGAACCTGCTGCACATCCTATCGCTTTATAAACAAATTCAGGAAAATCCGGCGCTGGATATTGTTCCACGTGTATTCCTGTTTGGTGCGAAAGCAGCACCAGGCTACTATCTGGCAAAAAACATTATCTCTGCAATCAATCAGGCCGCCGAAAAGATCAATAATGATCCTATCGTTCGCGATCGCATCAAGATCGCTTTTATCCCCGATTACAAAGTTTCTGTCGCAGAGCTCATGATCCCGGCTGCCGATGTTTCAGAACAAATCTCCACTGCCGGCAAGGAAGCTTCCGGTACCGGCAACATGAAACTCGCGCTGAATGGCGCTCTGACGATCGGAACACTAGACGGAGCGAATGTCGAAATTGCCGAGCAAGTAGGAGACGACAACATCTTCATCTTCGGACACACCGTCGAAGAAGTGAAAGCTTTGAAAGCTGCTGGTTATGATCCATTGACGTTACTCAAGGAAGATAAACACCTGGATAACATACTTAAGGCACTAGCTAACGGAGAATTCAGCTACAGTGATAAACGCGCATTTGACATGCTGCTGCATAGCTTGATTGAAGGTGGTGATCCTTATCTAGTACTGGCTGATTTTGCCTCCTATTGTGATGCCCATAAGCGGATCGATACCTTGTACCGTGACACTCAAGGCTGGACACGTAGTGCCATTCTGAATACCGCCAGAATGGGTATGTTCAGCTCTGACCGGACAATCCGGGATTATCAACAACGTATCTGGCAAGCAAAAAGATAAGGAAAAATCATGGAGGATAAACGCCTCGATCATTTAGCGACCGAGGCTGGCATTGTTGCCAGCTATATCAATGCTTATGGAAAACCACAGGCGATTCCAGCAGAAACCAGACACCGCCTGTTAGATGCCATAAATGTAAACAAACCGGCCGGCGAGCCGGTTTCCCCCGTACCGGTGGTAAAAGTTTTTACTCAAGGGCAGCGCTTCACTATCACTCTGGAAGACGATAGGAACTACCAATGGCAGATACGGACAGAACAAGGAGAGGAATTTCAGGGGCATGGCAGCCATCAACTGATTTTTCCTGATACCCTTGCTCAGGGATACCATCACCTTACTCTGACGCAAGGCAGCCAATGCTGGTCTATGCAAATGATAGTCGCACCCAAACGCTGTTATGAGCCAAATGCGCTGTTAAAGGGGGAAAAACTTTGGGGTGCCTGTGTGCAACTCTATACACTGCGTTCAGAAAACAATTGGGGAATCGGAGATTTTGGCGATCTGAAATACATGCTGAAAGAGATAGCGGCGCGCGGAGGTTCTTTTATAGGATTGAATCCATTGCATGCGTTGCATCCAGCTATGCCAGAAAGCGCCAGCCCCTATAGCCCCTCGTCACGCAACTGGCTTAATGTGGTTTACATCGATGTTAATCAGATTGAGGATTTCAAACACAGTGAAGAAGCACAGAGTTGGTGGCAAACACAGACGACTCAGCGCATGTTACAACATACCCGCAGTACAAAATGGGTGGATTACACCACCGTGATGGCGTTGAAAATGGCAGCACTGCGTCTGGCATATCAACAGTTCAATACCCGTTTAGAAACTGACTCTCAACAGGTATCTTTTCGCCAATTTGTCATTCAAGGTGGTGAATGCCTCTACTATCAAGCCGTCTATGACGCTCTGCACTGCCGGCTATACGCTAAAAATAACAGCTGTTGGGGTTGGCCTGTATGGCCGGAAGAATATAGCAATCCACACGGCGAAGCCGTACAAACATTTTGCCAGTCTCACCCGCAGGAAGTGGAATTCTTCCTCTGGCTACAGTGGCTGGCCCATACTCAACTTGCAGACTGCTTTGCCCAAAGTCAAACCAGTGAAATGCCGATTGGGCTTTACCGAGATTTAGCCGTTGGCGTAGCCGAAGGAGGATCGGAAACCTGGTGTAACCGGGCTGTTTACTGCACCAAAGCATCAGTGGGAGCGCCACCGGATGCTCTGGGGCCACTGGGTCAAAACTGGGGCCTGCCACCAATGAATCCTCATGTTTTGCAAACCCAAGCTTACCAACCATTCATTGAGCTGCTGCGCACAAATATGACCTATTGCGGCGCCCTTCGCATTGACCACGTTATGTCGATGCTCAGGCTCTGGTGGATCCCCTATGGCGAAACCGCCGACAAAGGGGCATATGTACACTACCCAGTTGATGATCTGCTAGCAATTCTGGCACTGGAAAGTCAACGCCATCGCTGCTTAATCATTGGTGAAGACTTGGGTATCGTGCCGGAAGAGATCGTAGATAAACTGCGCGATAGCGGCGTCTATTCTTATAAAGTGCTCTACTTTGAGCGCAATGAACAAGGGGAAGTCCGTGCACCAGATGATTACCCAGTACAAGCAATGGCAACGATAACCACCCATGATTTACCTACTTTGCGCGGATTCTGGCAAAGTGCCGATTTGACGCTTGGGGAATCACTCAGGCTATATCCCGATAAAGATCTTCTTCAAAGGTTATATACCGAACGTCAAGCAAGCAAACAAGAGCTATTAGAGGGATTACATCGCTACGGCTGTATTCCGGAACATATCGGCCACACGGCAAAAGAAGTAACAATGTCGCCTGAGATAAACCAAGGGTTACATCGCTATATTGCCCACAGCACCTGCGCACTACTGGGACTGCAACCCGAAGACTGGCTGGATATGGATAAACCCGTCAATATTCCAGGTACTACGATGGAATATCCCAACTGGCGACGTAAATTAAATACCACACTGGAAACTATGTTCAGTGATGATCATGTAAACCAATTACTGAATGATTTGAATACATGCCGTAAAAAAGCAGGGGCAGCCGAGGGCTGAATACCATAACATCGGGTTCTCGCCTCTGAAAGCGCTATTCTTTTCCACTTAATAACTTAATGAAATTATAATTTTCAAGGATGGCTTATAATCTAAGCTATCCTTTCTCAATCGATTTTATCTGGACCTTGGTCAGATCTGCTGTTTACTGCAAAAAATGTCTAATAAAATAATCTAACATAGGATAGGCAATCATTTACTGAATAAGCTAGGATCCTTGCCCATAAAATACCAAATTAATCTTACTAATCCATTCTAATTAAGAAGGCATTATGTGGTTTCCCAGATTTAAACAAGCTTTTATCGCTCTTCTACTTCCCTGGCTGCTAGCTGTATCAATACAAATGGCGGGAAGAATCTATCTTCTCCTCACTTATAGCAGTCATCAGCTCCTTGCTGACGCCATTCAAGATGTAGAACAAATGTTCTGGATTGGCGGGCTGTTTGATATCCGTATTGCCAGTCTGCTATTTGTTCCCTGTCTGCTGATTGCCGGCTTATTTGCCATTAACAAAAACAGTTTCAGCCTATGGCAACGTTTCTATCCGTGGCTGGCTGCAATACTCAATACACTGGTTGGGGCTTTAACTGTAGTCAATGTTTATTACTATGCCACTTATGAACGGTCGATCGATATTTTCATTTTCGGTTTGGTGGAAGATGATACGCAAGCCGTGTTACATACCTTGTGGAATGATTATCCCATTATCCGTGGTTTGCTCTGTTTAGTTCTGTTCACCGCTTTTGTTTTCTGGCTTTGTCTCCGCTGGCAACGCCGCCTTGCCTCACGACTAGAACGCAAAACCAGCCTGCCGGTTTCTGTTATAGCAACGCTGGCTATTTTGGCTGTCTGCTTTGTTGGAATGCGCGGCTCCATAGGGACCTTTCCACTACGTCAATCCAATACACAAGTTTCAGAAGTGAAAATACTTAATATGCTGACGCCTAACGGTCCAATGGCATTGAACTGGGCCTTTAATGATCATTACAAAAACAGCTACTTCCCAGAGGCAACGGATGAACAAGGTCGCAAGCTATTAAGCCAATTTCTGGATAATCCAACGCCAGCTAGCCTGTCGCCGTTTATGGCTAAAACCGCCGACAATCCTGTCGCTCAGAAAAAACCACCCCATGTAATATTTAACGTGATGGAAAGCATGGGCTATCACCTGCAAAGCCTGGATCGCCCAAACCTTGATGTTTTTGGTGCCCTGCGCCAGCACTGGCAAAACGACTGGCGTTTTGAACGTTTTGTTTCTGAAGGAGATGGCACCATCGACAGTTTGAGCCGCTTCCTAGTCCGTAGCCCAAACAGCGCAATCAGCCAGTCCACTGCCCAAAATCTCGATTTCACCAGCAATATGTTTAAACCCTATCTGGCGAATGGTTATAAGATTATCTTCGTCACATCAGGTAACGGAGCATGGCGTAACTTGAATCAGTTCCTGCCAAATCTGGGCGTCAGTGAATTTATCGATCAGAACGGGCTAAAAAAACGCTACCCAGAAGCCAAATTCGGTACTTGGGGTGTACCTGATGAGTTTATGTTCCGTTATATTGAAGAACGACTAGCTCAGGCAGAGAAGAACGGCGAACATGTTCTGATTCTGTCGTTGTCCACTACCCATCACCCACCGTATAAGTCACCAAAAGGCTATCAGAAAACCGACATTAAGCTAAACGATGCAGAGAAACAACGCCTAAGCCGTCTGGCTAGCGGTGATGAGTTACAGGAGGTCTTCCATACTCTACGTTATACCAACGATCAGTTGGGGCAATTTATCAGTTGGGTAAAATCTCAGTCACTGGCTTCCCATACTATTATTGCAGCAACCGGTGACCATAATATGCGGGGCATCAGTTATCCAGATGCCCATGAACTGGCAATTGGTCACGGAGTACCATTTTATCTCTACGTACCACCTGCTTATCGCCAGAACATGACTTTTGATGCGACCAAAGTCGGCAGCCATAAAGATATCTGGCCAACTCTCTATCATTTAAGCCTATCAAATACGACTTATTACCGTACCGGCTGTAATTTGCTGACTGAACATCTGGACTCTATCTGGTGCCAGGGATATAACCCGGAAGTGACTATTACACCGCAAGGTGCCTATATCATGATAGGTAAAGGTGAATTTCGACCATGGGCAAACCAAACAGGATTATTATTAGGTGAACCACAACCAATGACAGCAGAGCAGGCTAAACAGTTTCATCGCTGGCAGGTATTTACTGATTTACTGTCATGGCAGTTAAACCGTCAGGTTCACTACCAGCAGTAACTGAAAACGCTTTAAAGCATCAGGTAAAACCCGTCAATTTATATCGCTATTTGGGCGGGTATGCTATCTGTATAGTGACTTTATTCGATACTGCTTTATGCCATGTTTTTACTCTGCTGATGTTTTGATACTTTTCAGTAAATTATACCGGGGATGTTTATAGCAAAAATTATATTATCTCTTACAGTTAGTACAGACGATCTGATCAAAAGTATAAGTGGATATGGTTATGGCATTGTTAGACATGAAAGAGATTATCCTCTGGCTATTTAAACAAAATAATTTTTCAAAATAATATACAGGAGCCACCTATGATCGATTTACGTAGTGATACTGTTACCCAACCCAGCGAGGCTATGCGTAAAGTCATGGCATTAGCGGAGGTGGGTGATGATGTTTATGGCGACGACCCTAATGTTAACCAGCTTGAACACGAAGGCGCTGTACTGGCTGGTAAGGAAGCTGCGCTGTTTCTACCTACTGGTACACAAGCTAATTTGGTGGCATTGCTCACCCATTGCCAGCGAGGTGATGAATATATTGTGGGTCAGAAAGCGCATAACTACCTGTATGAAGCGGGTGGTGCTGCCGTATTGGGCGGTATACAGCCACAACCGATTGATATGGCGGCTGATGGCACATTGCCTCTGGATGTTGTTGCTAGTGTTATTAAGCCGGATGATGCTCACTTCGCCCGAACCCGTTTACTCAGCATAGAAAATACATACGATGGTAAGGTACTACCACTTGCATATTTGCAGCAGGCCAGCGTTTTTACACAGGAAAAAGGCTTAGCATTGCACGTTGATGGGGCGCGTATTCTCAATGCGGCTGTGGCGTTAGATGTGCCACTGAGTACTCTCTCTCAGTATTGCGATACTCTGACCATCTGTCTGTCCAAGGGTTTGGGAGCGCCAGTGGGTTCTTTACTGTGTGGTGATGCAGAATACATCAGTCAGGCACGGCGTTGGCGCAAAATGACTGGGGGAGGAATGCGTCAGACGGGAATATTAGCTGCCGCAGCACGTTATGCATTGCAGCATAATGTTCAACGGTTACGCGAGGACCATGATAATGCCCAGTGGCTTGCTGAACAATTGAGTGCGCTGGGTGTGGAAGTTTTAGCACCAGGGGCACAGACTAATATGGTGTTTTTACGCATACCCGCGCATGAAGCCGCACAGTTGGGACCTTGGATGAAAGAACGAGGTGTGATTCTGCGTGTAGATTCTGTCACCCGCTTAGTGACGCATCTTGATGTTTCCCGTGCTGATCTTGAGCGACTGATTACGTTGTGGCGTGAGTTTCTTACTGTTGCTGGATCTTATAAGCGTGAGAATGTGACTGAAACTCGTTCTATTTATGGTTAAAATTCTGGTTATAAGCAGTTAAGTAAAGTCAGCTCTGAGGCACGTAGATTCAAATGGTTTTTTTGGGGGAAGGAGTAGGTAATTAACACTGCTGCTACGTTTAGCAAAAAGCCTACTGACGTTGCGTGCCTTGAGTGTTTCATAGTCCTGATTGAGCTGGCTCTTAATAAGTTTATCTGTGATTATCAACGACGTAGGGTGGGATTCCACTTTGTTTTCCCTGCCATGTTTAATTCATTTATCAGCGACTTTAAACTCCACTTATTTTATATTGACTTAACATGCGGCGGATTCGACTAATAAATGCAATTTTTCAGATGGTATATCTTTTACCTTCTGTGGTTTTAAATCTAAAAAATTAAATACGGGAAAAGAAAAAATGATGAGATTTACAAAAACTGCTTAATGAAGACCATTCATTTTTCGACGTCCGCAAGTTTTTTTATGGGTGATTCACTCAGCTATCTGTCAGTTAAGGATTAAAAGATAGGTATTCCATTAATACCCGCTTTTTAAAAAGATATATAGTGGTTAAAAAAGGATTATTCACAGACATAATTAATTCGTTTATCGGCAATACTACCCTCCGCTTATTTTACATTTATATAATCTGCCATAACCATTTAAAAACACGAATTCGGCCATTTAAACTCATTTGACCAAGCCATTTTCTCTATATCTTCGAATAGATTTTCAAATTGGTTCATAATTACTAAAGCTATGCCTCGTGCAACAGCTAAATAAGATTTCATAATAGTGCTACACTCATTTTTTGTCTTCCTGGCTTTTGCTGTGATGAAAACGATACCAAAAAGGCATCAACATAATTAAGCAACTGCCACATAAATTGACAACAATGATTTCACGTTATTGTCTCATGGAGCGATTGCCATAACCGTTCTATATTTATTTAGCCACGGTGAATAGACGGATAAAAACAACAGGATAAATTTGGGATGTCGTGCCAGCCAGTCCTTGACCTTCTGACTTTTATGAATACCGTAGTTATCTAAGATTAACGTGAGGGTTTCCGCATGGGGATATTGATGATTCAGTTCATCTAACATTTTGATAAATAAATCAGAGTTCTTTTTTATTCCTTTAACATAGGCGACTTGCTCTGTTTGGGCATTGAGGCAACCCGCAAGGTAATGTTTTTCATTTTTTCCCGGGGTGATAACCCGTTTTTGTTGTCCTTTGAAACACCAGTCCGCGCCGATTTTCGGGTTTAAATCAATATCCACCTCATCTTCATAGAAAACGGGATGTTTTTCTGAAATATTCGCTTTGGCTTCTGCGATCTTTGCCATTTTCTCATCATATTCAGGATCGGGTTGTTTTACCGTGGGTGCCGCTCTGCGCCAGACAATACCTGCCTGAGCAAAGTAACGATAGAGAACACTTTGTGTCAGAGAGAGGTTGAGTCATTCATTAAAGGTATGAGTCATGAGCTCAAGGCTCCAGCGAGAGCGAAGATAGCCAAACTCTTGGGGAGATTGCTGTAATAAGAAAAGCAACAGGTTATAGAGAGGGGTGAGCTCCCAGACAGCAGGTCGGCCAGCCGGTAAACTTTTGGGCCCTTCGAGCCCATATAATGTAAACCACTCAACCCAACGATTGACGGAAGAGCGTGCGGCATGAAGGGTTTTGGCGACATAAGTCACCGTCAATCCTTCATTGAGCATCAATAACGCCGTTAATCGACGGGAATAGTTCTTATCACGGGTTTTATGGATAAGTTTTCTCATTTTCTGGCATTCATTTTGAGGTATGGGTGCTATGATTGGCATAACTCAGTCCGTGTTGGGGTTCGTGATTTTTGGCAATTGATCAGATCGCAAAAATCGGACTGAATTCCCTCACAGTGATCTACTATTTTGAAAATTTATTTAATCCGCCTTGATATAAAATCTTTAATACGGCGGTATTCACGCTTTTAAATGATGATAGCAGGTCAGGTAAATGTAAAATAAGTGAAATATAGAATCATTGATGAATAAATTAAACAGGGCAGGGTAAACAAAATAAATTCTGCTCTGCATTTTATTATTGGCAGTATTTAACTTGTGATTAAAAGTCATTTTTTTAACTGATGGGGTTAATCGGTATAAAGTTTTAGCCGTCATTTTTATCACTTTTAACCCTATCTTTTCGTTAAGTTTAATCATCATTGGATTACGCTTAATGAACGTTAATTATATCCACTTTTTATCCTTATTGGCGCTGTTAAATAACCCGCGAGAAAATGCTTTAATACTCATTTATTCGGAAAATATCCTTTTACGTGCTAATTTCTTTTCAACTCGCTATTAGCGGTTAATGATTTTCGATTAAATGCCATTAACTGCCCTCTGAAAAGTTACGTTTATTGCGTTTAATCTGCTTTAATATAAAATCTTTAATACGGCGGCATTCGCGCTTTTAAATGATTATGACAGTTAACCTGTTATCGGAAGTCGTTTTTTTACTTGATGGATTTAATGGGTATAAATTTTTAACCGTCATTTTTACCCTCTTTTAATCCCTGATTTTTATTAAATTTAATCATCATCGGATCACATTTAACGAACGCAAATCATATCCGATTTTTATCTTTACTGATGCTGTTAAATAACCGGCGAGAAAATGCTTTAATATTAATTTGTTCGGATAATATCCTTTTACGTACGGGTTTCTTTTCAACTCGCTATTAGCGGTTAGTGATTTTTGATTAAATACCATTGACTGCCCTATAAAAACCCGCATTTATTGCGTTTAATCCACTTTGATATAAAATCTTTAATACGGCGGCATTCGCGCTTTTAAATGATTATGACAGTTAACCTGTTATCGGAAGTCGTTTTTTTACTCGATGGATTTAATGGGTATAAAGTTTTAACCGTTGTTTTTATCCCTTTTAACACCTGCTTTTTGTTAAGTTTAATCATCATCGGATATCGTGTTTTATGTTTAACGAACACGAATTATATTCACTTTTTATCTTTTCTGATGTTGTTAAATAACTGGCGAGAAAGCGCTTTAATATCCGTTTATTCAGGTAATGTTATTTTACATGCGATTTCTTTTCAACTTTGGATTAATGGTTAATGATTTTCGATTAAATGCTATTAATGGTTATTTTTAAAAGGGGCATTTATTGCGTTAAATCCGATTTTGATATAAAAGGTTTAATGCTTTGGTATTCGCGTTTTTAAATGATGATGACAGTTAACCTGTTATCGGAAGTCATTTTTTTATTCGATGGATTTAATGAGTATAAAGTTTTAACCGTTTTTTTTACCTCTTTTATACACCTGCTTTTTGTTAAGTTTAATCATCATCAGATATCGTGTTTTATGTTTAACGAACGTGGATTATATTCACTTTTTATCTTTCCTGACGTTGTTAAATAACCAACGATAAAACATTTGATACCCATCTGTGGATAATATTCTTTTACGTACATCTTAATCGGTACGGGTAATTTCCGTCAGCTGCCCGCTCAGGTTATAGCCCAGAGTCAGCACCGGCCCGTCACTGGTGAATAAATGGATACCGTCTCCCCGAATTGTGCATCCTTATCTTTTGCAGCGCTTTTACGCCAAACACCCGAGGTAGGAGCCGGATGCGTTAGTCGCGCATGTCCGGATCTTTGCGGGGGGTAGCCGGTAACGGTTATTCCTACCGCGACCGGAGATACGGGCCTGTGCGGTGAATGACGAGGAAGCGTATCAGATCAAGGATGCGATCTCTAAGCTTCAATCCGCGCTGGCTTACCGTGGGTATGCGCCACGGTAGATCATAATGAGGCCGGAAGATCCCGAAAGATCTTTCAGCCTTACTTTTTTAATTAAAAATACCTTTATTCTCAGCTTTTTCTATGAATAAGTCTTGTAAACTTCCTTGTATTTCTTCGTCTTCATAAGTTAACGTAAAATCACTATCTATATTGGGTGGAAAGTGAGAACCATCAATGGTTCCAAATATAGTTGATGATGTATCAGATATTACTACCTTGAAGAAGTCAAAAATAGCTGTTTTGTCTTGATCATCTAATTTTGATAATGCTTTTCTGGCCTTGGCATACACATCATCATTATTATCTATTGGACTGGTTAAACTATTCTGATAACGGGGTAAGTTGTCATCAAATAATTCACTAAAAATAGATTCTATTATTTTTTCATCATTTTTCATATGGTTACCTTTTAAATTCATTTAAATATAACTTCTGGATACATATTTTTATTCATATCAATAAGCTCTTTGAGCTTACTATTTGGAATTTCTGGGTAAACTCTTCTTAGCTCTTGTATATCCCTGGCAATCACACTTCTTGCGTTAGTAAATTCTTTACCTGTTGCTGGGTTTATTCGGCTTCTGGATACAATTCCTAATCCATCTTTAGAAACTGTATGTCCAACTTTAGGAACTAGAATTGATGGTCCTGTTTTAGGATCATAATTTTTCACCAGATCTTTCATTATTGCTTTTTGACCAACATGATGGGAATCAAGCGCTAAATTTTTTCCTTTAACTGAATCCCTTAAGTTCCCATAGCTATCAATATCCCATTTCTTAGGATCTGAACATCCTGTCAATCCTAATGGGTCAACCCATCCGGTCGGATTATGCACGTAACTGTAAGGATTTAGTCCGCCAGCTAACCCAATCGGATCAGTACTAAGATAACAACAGCCTTCCGGCAAATAATACCTGAACCGGTTATAGAATAAACCACTTTCCTCATCAAAAATTTGCCCGGCAAATCGCAGGCCCGGATCCAGTTGCGGGTTCTCACCCTGCTCTGTCAGCGGCAGACCGTACAGCGACTGTCTCGGCTGCCGCCACACCCGTTTGCCTGCCGGGTCAAACAGCGCCAGCGGTTCACCCGTCGGCGCACTCACCGCATACTGGGTCTGGATGTCGCCCACCATCAGGTCCACCCGGTTGTCCAGATTGAGGGTAAACTGTCGGGTCTGCTGGGCTGTCAGCTCCCACCCGTCAAACACCAGATGCCGGATTATTTTCAACCGGCCATGCTGGTATTCGCGGATTTCCGCTGGCACGTCCCCGTCCCACAAATACGTGGTCAGCTTACCGGTCTGGATACAGCGTTTTTCTGTCCGCCGCCCGAAAGCATCATAGCGATATTCCCACCGGCGGCCATCCGGGGTGATGAGGCCGGTCAGCTGGTTCTGGCTGTTCCAGCGGTATTTCGTCACCGCCAGCCGGTAACCTTCGGCTAAAAATTGTTTCTCTTTCATGCGACCAGCCAGGTCGTAGACAAACCGGTGTGAGCCAACCCAGTTCAGGCGGTGACCTTCCTGATAGAGGGTTTCCCCCATTATCTCCTGCACCCCGTCGAACCGCCGGGCAGGGTAGCCCGTGGCATCATACTGATAATGTTCGCGCAGGTTCCCTTCGTCACTGACCGAGACCACCTGGCCGTTGCCGTTAAGGCAATAGTGCCGCTGCTGCCTGTCATCGTGGACGGCGGCCAGGTTCAGCCCGGTATCATAGTCATACCGGCGGGCCAGGCTGGCATAGGCCGGTTCGCCAATGTCTTCCAGTTCAGCCGGGCGAAAGATGTGCGGGTTACGGCCCGCCCGTTGTGCCGTCAGTAACCCCATCAGGTTATACTGCTGGCGCACAATGAAGCCGCTTTCGGTGTAACGACCCGTGTCCCGTCCCGCCTCATCGCGTTCTACCGTCAGGGGCAGCAGGCTGTCCAGCGTCAGGCCAGTCAGCTCCCCGGCCCGGTTAACCTGTATCTGGCTTTGCCAGTGTTCCCGGTGGGTCTGGCCGGTAAATCGTGACGGCCCGGCCGGCGGGGCTGTTTCCCCGGTGAACAGCTGCCGCTCAAGGGTGCGGTTATCCGGGTAGTGACGCTGAATTTCCCCGTGCGGCTGGATTTCCCGGACTATCCGGTCCTGGTCATCATATTCAAACGACAGGGTGTTGTCCGGTGATTCAACTGTCAGCAGCCGTCCCACAATATCGTAATGATAATGCGTGGTGCCTTCCGGGGTATGCAGGGTCGTGAGGCGCTGCGCCGCATCATAGTTATAGCGGGTAACCGTGTCTTCTCCGTCCCGTTTTTCAATGCAGTTACCCGATAAGTCATAACGGTAGTGCCAGCGGGTGCCGGCATAATCCTGTTCAGTGACCACCCGGCCCTCAGCATCGAGAAGGTAGGTGTAGCTTTCCCCCTGTGGGTTTATCACCTGAGTCAGTTGCAGCGTATCCGCATCGTAGCGATACTGCCAGCGGTGCCCCTCACCATCAACCCGCGCTACCGGCAGGTCAAACGGGCCGTATTCCACCTGCCAGGCCACTCCGCGCGCATCAGTCCAGCAGGTCAGGTTCCCGTGGCGGTCATGGTGAAAATGCTCCAGATGGTTGTCGGGCCGGTCGCTGACCGCCACCCGGTGATGCCGGTCGTAACGCCAGCGCCACAGCGCGCCGGCAGCGGTCAGGCTGCGCAGCCGGTCCTGGCTGTCATAGCCGAGGCTGACGGTGCGGTGCTCCTCATCAAACAGTCTCACCAGCCGCTGATGGCTATCATATTCCTGAGTGTGTCGGTTCCCGTCAGTGTCTTCTTCTGCGGTCACCAGCCCAAAGGCATTGCGGGTCAGGGTGGTTTTCCGGCCGTCCGGGGCAATAAATCCCGAGGGCTGGCCCTGTTCATCATACAGTTGCAGCCAGGTGCGGTGCAGCGGGTCAGTCATGCCGGTCAGTTGCAGGGTGTCCGCATCATAGCTGTATTGCCAGACTGCCCCGGTCGCATCCGTCAGTGATGTCACCCGACCGGTATCGGCCAGATAGGTCAGGGCCAGGGTTTCGCCCATCGGCAATGTCTGCTGGACCAGATTGCCCCAGTTATCATAGTCATTGCGGGTCACGCCGCCGCCGGGCGTGTGGATTTCAGTGACCAGCAGCTGGTCGTTGTAATGCCAGGTGGTGGTGTGCCCCTGTGGGGTGGTAGAGCGGGTGATGCCGGGAGCATAGTCCAGGTGGACCGGGTAGAAGCCGCCGGTGCCCACACTGTCAGTACAGCGCCCCTGTTTATCGTAGCGGTAATCCACCCCGGTCTGGTCACCGTCAGACCAGCGGCTTATCAGGCCCTGCGCGTTATATTCATAATACAGGTGAAAGTGTTGGGTGCTGTCCGCTTCGGCCAGCCAGCCATTGTCATGGTAGTGATAGCGGGCCATCACTTCCTGTAAGCCTTCATCGGTTCGCAGGATATCGGTGAGCTGGCCCCGCAGGTTATAACACAGTGTCAGGACCGGTCCGTCACTGTGAATAACCTGAGTCAGCTGATAGCGCTCGTTATAGATAAACCGCAGCCGGTTGTCATAGCAGTCCCGGTGTTCGGTCAGCTGCCAGCGTTGGGGCGCATCGGCGGCAACCGGAACGGGCAGGGCAAAATACTTGCATACCGGTGAGTCACGGTGGCGCAGGATATAGCCCTGTTTGCCCCGGCTCAGGGTAAAATCCGGGTGGTCGGGGTTAATACTGTGGGTACAGGCGGCCGGTAAGGCAAAGTAGAGTGAGGCCCCTTCGGGAGTGCTGATTTCCACCCGGTCGCCGGTAACCCGGGCGCATTGGGAGAAGCTGTCGGTCCAGCCCGCCCCCAGCAGGCCCTGTTCCCCGGGAGCCCAGCTGCGTAAAAACACCAGCGGCAGGGTCTGGCCAAGGGTGATATCGGTGCGCTGGTCGAAGAGCTGGCCGGTGGTGACGTCAATCGGGTCGCCGGTGAAGAATTTTTTGGTGCTGTCCCGGTAACGTCTCACTCCCTGAGTTTCTTTAAAGGCGGTTTTGGCACAGCAGAAGGTTTTACCCGAGACGATTTTCCCGACGTACCGGGCCCCGGCCTTTGCCCCGTTGAGCACGGCCTGCCGGCCGGTTTTCGTGAACAGTTTACCCAGGCCCTTAATGGCGCGGCGGGAGGGCGGCACCAGAAATTCCACCGCCATCAGCATCGCCCGCTGCCAGGCGGAGAATTCTTCGGCAACGGCCAGGTAGGTACCCTGACCGGAACCGATAAACACGGTTTTGGCCCCGGCTTTGATGGTGGCACCGCAGACCAGTTTGTCATCCACCCGGGCTGCCGGGAAGCCATTGATGAACACGGTTTCACTGCCCTGAGCAATCAGGGGCGGAGCCGGGTGTTTACTGCAGCTTGCGGTATCGACGGTGGCCCGTGCCGCAGCTTTACCTTCAATAAACACATTGGGGGAGCCGGTCAGCAGTGCGCCACTGGGCGGGCCGATACTGTCCACCATTTTGGTCACCGCCGAACTGGCGGCGCTGATGACATCGCCCAGCGCAAAGGTCGCCGCGCTGCCCAGTGCAATGATGGCAACGGTGGCTAATCCGCCGGTGAGGAGGGTCAGGCCCACCAGTGCCGAGGCGGCGGCAAACACCGCCGCACCTATCAGCGCCCCGGTAATGGCCCCGGCCAGGGCACCGAGGAAGCTGGCATGTTTAATCGGGTCGCCTTCTCGGGCCGCTGCCGGGCCGGGAGCGCCCGATGGGGGCGCAACCGGGGCGGCATGTAACGCCCCGACTCGGGCAATCCGGGTAATAATCTCATCACCAAGTGACATATTTCACCTCCTGTCAACTCATCCGGCGGCCTGGAAGCTGTCGATAACCGCCAGTAACGCTTCGCGCTGGCCATCCGCAAAGGGAGCGGGTGAAGTCAGATTGAAGGTCAGCAACTGTGTGCCGCGGATTTGCAGCACTACGGTCTGGTACATGTCCCCTTCGGGGCTTTTCCACTGGTAGTCCAGCCGGCGGGCAGGTGCCTGACTGAGGGTGATTTCGCTGCACTGGTGCTCCTGATAACCGGGCAGGTGCGTGCGGAACTGTGCCAGGGTCTGTTCATAATAAGCGGTGTTATCCATGCCGGCCGGGACGGGGGTGCGGCTGACCACCAGATTCATGCCGCTGTCATCTGGCAGCACAAATACGTTCATGGATTCATCCCGCCAGCTGGCCGGGATAGCCAGGGTGCCTTCATTCATCTGATACACTGTGTTTGTCATGCTGTTTTTCCGTGATTGATTGAAATCATGTCGTCAGGTGTGGCGGTTAATGGGGCAATACCGGTCAGTTCACATTGACCTGTTTGCCGTTAAGGGTGATATTAGCGCCCTGAATACTGATGTTGCCGGCACTGTCGAGCGTGATGCTGCCCCCGGCGGTGGCAATTTCGATACCGCCAGCCCGGGCCTGTATCTGGATGTTATTTTTGACGTTCAGCAGGCTGTCTTTTTCCACGGTGATTTGACGCAGGCCAGTGATGGCGCTGACTTCATTGCCTGTCACCTCTTTATGGCGGTCATTTCTGACGGACAGCACCTGATTATGGCCGATGCTTTCGGTGTGGTCGTTTATGACCCGGGTTTCGCGATTATTGCGCACCACGGTGGTCATGTTCTTCTGGGCATGCAAAGCCAGTTCTTCACTGCCTCTGGCATCCTCAAAGCGCAGTTCGTTATAGCCTTCGCCTTTGTGGGTTTTTGAGCGGAAGGCCATCTGGGTTTTGCTGCCCGGCAGGCTGCCCGGTGGGATGTTGCTGGCGTGATAGGTGCGCCCGGTGACAATCGGCTGGTCCGGGTCACCATCAAGAAAGTCCACCACCACTTCCTGACCGACACGCGGGATAGCCAGCATACCCCAGCCCTGACCGGCCCACGGTTGCGTGACCCGTATCCAGCAGGAGCTGTGGTCGTCACTCTGGCCGTAACGGTCCCACAGAAATTGCAGCCGGATACGGCCGTATTTATCACAGAAGATTTCTTCGCCCGCCGGGCCAACCACTTTGGCTATCTGCGGGCCGTCCATCACCGGTTTGCGCGCCGGCATCGGACGCCAGTGCTGATGCGCCGGGATAAAGGTGAACTGGTTGCTCATCACCGTGCCGGACTCCCCGGTGGATTGCGCCAGCGCCTGCGGCTGGCTGCCACTATGCGCGACGCTGACCAGCTGCCAGAGCTGGTTGAGGTCATCACGGGGGTGGTCGGTGAGGGTGAACAGGACCCCGGGCCGCATCGCGGCGTCGTTACTTTCACCGTGGCCGGTCAGGGCGTCATTGCGCAGGGCTTCCAGCCGGTAGCGGGTGAAATCGGCCCCGTGCTGCTCGTCTTTGAAGCGCCCGGGAAAATCAAAGTGTTCATAGCCGGTGTGCTGGAGGTTTTGTTCCCGCATATGGTGGCGGAACTCCGCCGCCCAGACCGGGTTTTTGAAGGTGTAGTCTTTCAGCTCCACGGTGGCCGGGCGCACCTGAGCCTGCCGGGTCAGCGCCGTGACGCACAGCTGCTGGGCTTCGGTTGCGTCACCGGGGTGGTAGGGCAGCACCGGGCCTTTGGCCAGGGCCCCCGCAGTGTCGGCGAACACCAGGGTGTTTTTGTTGCCGGTGAATTCGAAGCAGTAAAAGATGCCCTCTTCGGCGGTCAGCCGGTGCAGAAAGTCAAAGTCGGTTTCCCGGTACTGGACACAGAACTCCCGTTCCGGGTGCGGATGGCGCAGCCGGAACACCACATCGCGGACGCCGCTCTCTTTAAGCAGGGTGGTGAGAATGGTTTTGATATCCTGCTGCTGAAAAATCCGGGCATTCTGACGCAGGGTGGTGCGCCACATATCGGGGCGGACCGTCATCTCATAACGGGTCTGATGTTTGCCGGTGTTGCCCTGTACAAAGCAGGCAACCATGCCGGTGACGGTGCGCTCGACTTTGCCGGCGCGCAGAATGGTCAGGGTGGCGCGGGTATCGAGGACGGCGGCGAAATCAATCGCCGGGTCGGCACTGGCTAAACTGACCGTCAGGCTGAAGGGGGTTGACAGGGCTTCGGTGAGTGAAAACCGGGAGACGACAAAGGTCTCAGGCGGTAATCCGCCCGCAGTGAGGGTGAACTGCAACCCGCCGGCGCTTTGAGAACTGAGCTGGCTGGCTATCTGCTGTGCCACCTGCCCGGCGGTTTTTTTCTGAAATGACATGGTAAAGGTTCCTTTTCTGAGGTTACGGGTGGTCTTTCTCAGGACGTGCTGTCAGCCCGGCGTCTTGTTGTAACGCAGAGTAGCGACTGAGCAGGGCGTTAAAACGGTCGTCGGTCTTTTTTATCAGGGCCGGTGAGACGGTGTGCCCCTGTTCAACCGCCACGGCCAGCTGACGCAGCAACTCTTCCAGTGGTACGTCGCGGTTGTGGCGGGTCTGAATCTGATAAATCGCGGTCTTCAAATAGGAGAGGGTGAAACTGCCCCGGTTGCGCTCCTGCGCCAGGATTTTGTCGGTCAGTTGCTGGAGTTGATTGTGGGTCTGGTACCAGCTGCCCGACAGCGGGGCGTTATCCAGCCGGACGGCCTGTAACTGTTGCCAGCGGGCGGTTTCACGCTGCTGTTTGCGGTCCTGCGGCCAGGTTTTCTGCGCCATGCCGGTCAGCTGTTCAGCCTGTTGCAGCACCACCAGCGGTGAGGTGTCCGCTAACCGGGTCAGCTGCTGTTCATAGGTTGGCAGGTCAGGCCGGTACAGCCAGGCCAGTCTCGCGCCATCCGGCGTGTCAGTCAGGGCCGTGAGCTGTTGTTGCAGCGGGCGGTAAAGCCCCAGCCAGCTGCCGGTCAGGACAAACGCGCCCAGCAGAACGCCCAGTCCAAAGCCCTGTAAGGCGCTCATCCCGGGCGGCGGTTCTGGGAAACGGACCTGGACTCTGGGCGGGTGGCTGTCGTCACCGGGGTCGCCGGTTTCCGGTTCTGCCGGTTCCGGCCCGGTATTGGCCAGGTAGACCAGCGGCGGCATCGCGACCGGTTTGGAGGCCGGTGTGGGCAGGATACGGCTATTTTCCAGTTTTTTCGCGGTGTTCTGGAAAAACCACAGCAGGTTTTCGACTTTGGGCAGGCGCTTTAAATCGGACTGCTGGAGCCGGTCAACTATCAGTTGCAAGGCCCGCTCTGCCCGGTAAATCAGGCGCAGGTCGCGGGCGGTGTAGTCGTGCTGGCGCAGGGCGTTGCCGCTGCGGGTGTTAAACCAGTCGAGCATGTCAGTGCGGACCGCAGGCTGGGGCGGCCACAGTTCATCCCACTGGCTGACAATCACGCCGGCCAGCAGTTCACAGCCTTCGGTAAAGCCGGCCAGGCCGCTCAGTTGCATCCGGGCCAGGGTGTAGTAAATCGCACTCTGCAAATCGACGCCGTGGCAGCGAAACAGGGTCAGGGCCAGGGATTCAATCCGCAGCCAGTTCACCGCCGGCTGAGACGGGTGGTTGATTTTGTTGATTTCTTCACGGATTGCCGTGAACGCTGGCAGGTTCATCGGGTTACTGCCGGCACGGATAATCAGGTTTTCAGGGGGTTCACGCATGGCCGTTTATCCTTGCCTGCCACCGGCGACGCGGGGCAGGGGCGTTTTCATTTGTCATTAGTAGAGGGTGTCAGGCAGTTTGAACTGGCTGAACAGGCCGCCGGCAAACGGGTTGTCGGATTCATCGACGTAGATACGGTAGGTCATGTCGCCGCCATCCACGCTAAACAGCACATCAAAGGAATCCGGCCGTACGCTGGTCAGTTTGCCGCTGTTAATCAGGCGCAGTTGTGCCCACGGGCCGGTGAAGCTGACGGCGCGCGGTGATTTGCCACTGACGTCCGGTATCAGCGTGAGCTGACTTTCCACGCCAGCCCGCATGGAGTTTGGCCAGATTAAGTGCACGATGCTGCCGTGACCGTGGGCATAATCGAGTAACTGTCCGTCGAGGTTAAGCAGGCTGCGGCGTTTGTTGCCGGTCAGGCTGACCGGTTCAATGGCAAACTGAGTACCCAGGCCGTTTTGCGGGGTGAAGAAGGTGTCGCGAATACGGTTAGCCAGGGTCAGCTGTTTCAGCACATCCGGGCGGATAAGCTGTTCACCGTCAGTGCCGTAGGTCAGGTTGTTCTCGACAAACGGTTTGAGGTTCTGCTGATAGAAGGCATCCAGCGTGCCGCCGGGTCGGAAGAAGCGGTCGAACTCACTGAGCGGCACATCCTGGGTGGCTTCGGGGTTGAACGGATAGCGGCCGGCCAGGTAGGTCTGGTACTGTCTGACGACGTTTTCACTCCATTCGACTTCCAGCGAACTGACCGCGGCCCGCATGACCACCTGCCACGCCTGTTCAGCCAGTTCACCGACCCAGCGGTTTAACGGCTCCGGCAGGTTTTTCGCCAGCTGTTGCACTTCGAAGATGGGGTCGCTGTTGTTTTGTTCAAGTCGCAGCTGGACCGCTTTCAGGGCAGCTTTACCCGGGACCGGGGCGTTTTGAATGGCCAGCAGGTAGCGGTGCAGTGCAATCAGTTTCTGATAAACCTCCTGCAGGGTGCTATTTTTATCCCCGTATTCCACCAGCACGCCGGTTTCCGGGGCGAACTCCCGGTTGATGCGCACCAACAGGCGATAATCCGGGGTGTCGCGTAACGGCTGTTGTTCTTTGCCCGGCAGGGGCGTATTCATCACCGGCAGGCGGGTGTTGTCGCTGAGGATTTGTAATGCGCGGCTGAAGGGCTGTTCCCCACTGATGACCTGCTCAATGGCCCCGATGGCCTGCGGGATATCGGTAAAATGACGGATATCCAGGTTGTTCATGGCCCCGCGCCAGGTGGCGGTGTAGTCACCCAGATACTGTTCGGTGATTTGGCGCTGAATTTCTTTACGGTCGGTCTCGCTGTATTGCACGTTGTGCGACAGATTCAGCACCCAGCTGTCCATCACGGTCAGGTCAATCAGCTGGTCGTCCTGTTTGACGAAGTAGTTGTTCAGGCCGTTCATCGTCAGGAACTGCGGGATAATCAGCTGCCTGTCATTATTGGCGATAAAGATGCTGTCAAAGCTGGGGCCAATCTGGTCGCGCAGATTGAGCGGCGGCGGCAGCGAGTCCTGGGCTTTGAGGCGCAGGTTCTGATAGACCCGCTGGTAAATGGAGAGCTGACTCAGCTCTTGCTGGGCATTTATCATCGGGCGCTGGTAAGGCGCAAAACTACTGATGGCCGTCGGGTTATCCGCTTCCCGGGCCGCCTGCCAGTCAGTGTGGTCCAGGGCATAGTCGAGGTGAGTCAGCAACTGTTCCTGTGTTTGACGCTGGCCGTTAAAGACCCGGCTCCAGCGTTCACGCATATACTGTTCAACCAGTGACTTATTGCGGCCACTGCGGTCTTCCAGCATCCGCATGATGCGCAGGACGTCGAGTTTCTCCTCACTGCCTTTGGCCGCCTGATTCAGGTCATCCAGCAGGCCATTCATCAGGGCGGGCAGGAAGCGCTGGGACAGCAGTTGCAGGTAGGTGTTTTCGACATACGGACCGACATCAGCGCCCTGGTACAGTCCCATATCTGCCAGCAGCCCTTTCTGATGGTAATCCCCGTAGGCCAGGGTGGCTTCCCGGATAGGGTTCAGCAGCGGTAACTGTAAGTTTCCGTTGCGGTCTTCCCCTTTGGGTGGGGGAATGGACAGGAAGGTTTTAGCCTGTGCCAGGACTTCTTCACCGGCCCGATAGTTCTTCTGATAGTTGTAGTGCCAGCCGGCCCACAGGGCCAGGCCAGCGGCGGCACCGACGGTGGAGAAGGTCAGGAGTTTGCGCCGGTTACGGCTTAACCACAGGCGGTTTTCCGCCGCCAGATTGGGTTCGGCCAGCAACACGTCTTCAAACAGCGAACGGGTGAAGTAGGGCGCGGTGTCCGCCACCGGCCAGGTTGGGAAGGCCTGTGGCCCCAGGTGATACTGTACAGCGGCAGACTGGGTAAAGAGGTCATCCATCTGGCCGATTTGTCGGGAGGAGGTGAGATAAACGCCGCGCAGCCCGGGCTGCGCCGGACCGCCATTATAGAGAATGCCCTCCAGCAATTGCACCAGGTAGCTGTGCAGCCCCTGTATCTGACGGGTGAAGCTGAACAGCGGGCTGCGCTGGTTGATATCCACTTTGTTGAGCATCATGTCCGGCATGGCGGCATTGAGTTGTTGCATCCATTGCTGCCAGAACTGCGCCAGTTCAGTCCGCCAGCGGTGCTCATCATCGGCATTCAGGCTGAAAGTGACGCCCAGTATCTGGGTGCGTTGCGGTTTGTCCAGTGACTGAAACGCCGCACTAAAGCCGTGCAGCAGATCGAGTTTGGTCAGCACCAGATAGAAGGGGAGGTGGTTGTGCAGGGTTAACCGCAGATCTTGCAGGCG
>NZ_JBHFKZ010000038.1:0-50002 GCF_042879375.1 Photorhabdus sp. RM323S | reverse complement strand
GCGACCAATACGCTGGCCCATGCGATTTTAGGTGCGGTGGCGGCGGAGGTAAGCGGTAATAATGCTCTGTCGGGTGCAGCCGGTGCGGCTTCGGGAGAGCTGGCGGCGCAGGTACTGATAAAGCAGCTTTACGGCAAAGAAGCGAAAGTCAGTGAGTTGACGGAGGAGCAGAAGCAAACTATCAGCACCCTTTCTACCCTGGCGGCAGGGCTGGCAGGTGGGATAGCGGGTGATTCCAGTGCAAGTGCCCTCACCGGGGCCCAGGCTGGGAAGAATGCAGTGGAGAATAACTTTTTGAGCGTGAATGAGCTGGACAGTTTTGCGCACCAAGCCCGCACCTGTGAAGGCGAAAGCTGCAAACAAGTGATCAAGGATATGGTGGAGACCAATATCCGTAATCAGCAGGAAATGATGAACTTCTGCAACAGCAACCCGAACCAGTGTCCGCAGAAGTATGGTTATCTGGTTGATCAGTGGCCGGTGTTTGAACGCACCCTCAAAAATATGGACCGGGACGGCACATTGCCGGTTGAGTTCAGAAATTATCTGTCGGCGGTGAATACGTTGGGTCAGGCGGCAACCGGCAAGGTCGGTGAACTCGGCTGGACAAAACGCTTTGAAGCAATGGGCATGAGTCAGGAAACTGCTGCGGCAATGGCGATGACGCTGCCTATTGTGATAGAGGGAGCCAAAGGGCCGAAGTCGTCACCAAAATCATCGCAAAATAATGCTGGCAAAGGTGCTCAGCCTGAGTCAGCAGGGAAAAACACAAGTGGCGCGGAAAATGCGGCAACTTATCCGAAGTTAAAAGAAGACTTAGTGCAACGAAACCTTAGCCATATTGCTTCGCAAGACCCAAAGTTGGCGGCTGTAGTTAAAGGTGATAATGGTAAGCTCAATTATGGCATTGGGGCAGGAACTCGAGCAGAAGCGGATAGATTAGGCAAAATCTGGGTAGGAGATGGAGCCAAGAAGACTACTGGAAATGGCTGGGTTAGTGCGGATGGTACAAGAGGTTATAGACCACCATCAGAGAAACCTAATAGTGCCCATGCTACTACTGGTGTGCAAGCCAATTTCGAAACATATTCAATTGATTCTAAAGGAAAAATAAATAAGACTGGAAACGGTCATTTAAATATTCTGGATTAAAAGAGGATGCATTAGTGAAAGCAGTACTAAAAGGCATAGATTGTATGCATAAAGATCCAGTCATGTACTCCGGTGAAGATGACGGAACTATTAATATAACCTTATCCCTATTAATCGGGCCAGAGTTGGAAAGTGGGAGTGAATATTTTGATCTTTTTATCTGTACACCTGAATGGCTGTGTAATCATCATTGGCAACCGGAATTGATACGTCATACGCTTCTGGTACGTGAGTATAATTTGGATGAAATTAAAAAGATCATCACGGATTATATTGAACAGTGTGAAGGTAATGACTGGATGGAGATAGCCCAAAAGCTTTCCCGTGTCTTTGCCTGGGAATATGAGGATTATCAACCTTAACCTGCTGTTATCCAAGGAGTCCAGCTAAAGAACTGGACTCTTCCTTTAGCTGTCAGTCATTCTCAGCCAGTTGAATGATTAACTGCCCGGCTTCGCTGGTAATAGTGATCGGCTTCCCTGTGGTAAAACCCAACGCAGCTAACCAACGTCCCTTAATGGTGAGCTGCGGATACGGATTGGGCTTGCCCTGGTTAGGCCGGTAGCCCACGGTGTAATGCCGTGGCTTTACAGCCTGCCCTTTAGTTGTAATGGTTTTTGCTTTAGAATCGCATTTAGCCATGATGAACTACCTCTGATAGTTGGTGATGGTTAGCGGCGTTGAAGTGTTCCCGCACTTCAGCGCCGTGCTATGTTAACTCTCTTCCTTCGCTGTTGTTGAAATACAGGCCATTGTGCCGGCAATTTGAGTTTTTATGATCATTGCATCCAGCAACTCCTTAATAACCTCCTGCTCATACTGTGGCATACGAGAAATTGCCTCAAATTGATAGCGCAGCCGCTCACTGGGACCGCGCTCCTGTTCATCAAAAACCAGCATATCCGCACTGACACCGAGCGAAATAGCCAAGCGACGTATTACCTCTAAGGTAGGTTGTGCTGAGCCTCCCTCATAACGCCGGATCTGTAAAACTGCCACACCAGCCATATCAGCCAGCGCCTGCTGAGTGAGCCCGCGTTCCTTGCGTAATGTGGTAAGCCGTTCAGGGAACTGCATATCGAGAAACCAGGTTGTTGAACTTGATATCACTATATATCCCCCTTTTAAAAAGCTTGTTTTTAGATATCTTATCAGATATGTTTTAAATATCAATATAGCATCTTGACAGGTTTTTACAGGAGGTCATTGATGACCCGCGTTCCCGATACCGATTTAGCCCGCTTAAAGCAAACCGTCTCGTTGCTGGGACTGGCGCGTAAGCAAGGCCGTCCGATGAAAAAACGCGGTGAGGATTATGTGCTGCGCTGTCCGTTCCATCACGAGAAAACGCCCTCAATGGTGATATCGCCTGCTAAGAACCTGTATCACTGCTTTGGCTGTGGCGCGGCGGGGTCGGTACTGGACTGGGTGATACAAACGGAAGGCGTGACGCTGAAAATCGCTATCCGCCGGCTGCGGGAGCTGGCCGGGCTGCCGGATATGGACAATACGGTGGTGGCCGCCTCTTCGTTAGCCGCCCAGCCGGGATCACAGTCTGCTCCCCTGCCGCGCCCGAAACTGGCCGACCTGGACGATGACGGACAGGCGCTGTTGCATCAGGTGATTGATTTTTATCATCAGAACTTACTGGCGTCACCGGAAGCCAAAGCCTGGCTGGAAAAACGCGGGCTGCATCATCCTGAACTGGTCAGCCACTTTAAGCTGGGGTATGCGGGTCATCACGGTATCAGTGGTTCGGCGGGATTGTTGCCGTCCAAAGACAGTCAGGAAGGTCAGCAGTTGCGCGGCAAGCTGTCGGGGCTGGGCGTGTTGCGTACGACCACCCGGCAGGACCACTTCCGGGGCTGCGTCGTGGTGCCAATAATCGGCTGGGCTGAATCGGCCAGTGTAGCCAGCCGCGGGCGGGTGCTGCAACTGTATGGCCGCCGAACCCAGCCGGATTACAAAGTCCTGAAAGACAGCCCAAAGCATCTGTACCTGTCCTCACCCCTGGCCGGGGTCTGGAATGAATCAACGATGCAGGCGTCAAATGAAATTATCCTGTGCGAAGCGCTGATCGATGCCATGACGTTCTGGTGTGCCGGGTTCCGTAACGTGATCGCCGCGTTCGGGGTGAACGGGTTTAACCGTGAGCACCTCGCAGCCTTGCAGTATCACGGCGTGAAACGAGTGCTGATTGCCTTTGACCGGGACGAGGCCGGAGACCGTGGCGCGGCCAGTGTGGCCGCTGACTTATTGGAAGCCGGTATCGAGGCATGGCGGGTGCAGTTCCCGCCGGGCATGGATGCCAATGATTATGCTGTCAAAAGTGGCAACGCCGAACATGCGCTGGGGCTGGCCCTGCAACAGGCGGTCTGGCTGGGACAGGGAACGGCACCGGGTGCGGTGTTCAGCCATGAGCGGCCCGTCTCGTCAGATATGACGGAAAAGCCCCAAAGTGCCGGTGTGGCTGAATCTTCTTCTTTAGCCGCCCCGCCAGAGCTGACCGTTGCGCCGGTGCCCTGTGAGCGCACGGCCTGCGGTGAACTGTTGATGAAAAGCGGCCCCCGGGTCTGGCGGATACGGGGGATGAAAAAATCCCCAGTGCCTGATGTGATGAAAGTCAATGTGCAGGTGCGGGATGAAACTTCCGGCCTGTTCCATGTGGATACGCTGGACATGTATCATGCGCGGCATCGTCAGAACTACATCAGCACGGCGGCGCAAGAGCTGGAATGCGAGCTGTCGGTCATCAAACGCGAAGCCGGGCGGGTCTTGCTGATGCTGGAGCAGCAACAGGATGCGCAACAGCAGGCCGACGTCGAAGCCTCAGGGACAACGGCAGTCACGGTCAGCGCGGAAGACGAAGCCGCCGCGCTGGCATTGCTGAAATCGCCGAACTTAACAGAACAGATTATCAACGACATGGCCGCCTGTGGCGTGGTCGGCGAATCCACCAATCTGCTGACCGGGTATCTGGCGGCGGTCTCGCGCAAACTCGATAAACCGCTGGCCGTGCTGATACAAAGCAGCTCGGCGGCAGGGAAATCTTCCCTGATGGAGGCGGTGCTGAACCTGATGCCGGAAGAGGAGCGTATCCAGTACTCGGCAATGACCGGGCAGAGCCTCTACTATCTGGGAGAAACCAGCCTGCAACACAAAATACTGGCGATAGCCGAGGAAGAAGGCGTGCGGCAGGCGGCCTATGCCCTGAAACTGTTGCAGTCCGACGGCGAGCTGAAAATCGCCAGCACCGGCAAGAACGAACAGAGCGGCGAACTGGTGACGCGGGAATACAGGGTACAGGGCCCGGTGATGCTGATGTTAACGACGACGGCCATTGATGTGGATGAAGAACTGCTGAACCGCTGTCTGGTGCTGACGGTCAACGAATCGCGCGAGCAGACGCAGGCCATCCACGCCATGCAACGGCACCGTCAGACACTGGAAGGGTTGCTGGCTGACTCGGAGAAAAGCTATCTGACGCAGTTACACCAGAACGCCCAGCGCCTGTTAAGGCCGCTGAAAGTAGTCAATCCTTACGCCCATAAACTGACGTTCCTGTCAGACAAAACCCGGATGCGGCGCGACCATATGAAATACCTCACCCTGATACAGGCCATTGCGTTGCTGCACCAGTATCAACGTGAAGTGAAGAAAACCACCCATCGCGGGCAGGTGATTGAATATATCGAAGTCACCCAAGACGACATTGCCCTGGCTAACCAGCTGGCGCATGACGTGCTGGGGCGCACGCTGGATGAAATGCCGCCGCAGACGCGTAAGCTGTTACTGCTGATACAGGCGATGGTGAACGAACAGGCCCAAATCCAGCACTGCCAGCCGAATGAAGTGCGCTTTACCCGGCGGGATATCCGCGCCTTTACCCACTGGAGCGACAGCCAGCTCAAAAACCACTGTCAACGGCTGACGGAAATGGAATACCTGCTGTCGCATGGCGGCAGCCGGGGGCACCTGCTGCATTATGAACTGCTGTGGGACGGGGAAGACAACGGCGCGGCGCACCTGTGCGGCCTGCTGGATGTCGGAGAACCGGACTCAGAAACGGCAGGCAGTGAACACAAGTCTGACTTAAATGCACGAAAGTCTGACCGGGAAAGCAGTCAGTCTGCCTCAAGTCTGGGGCAAGTCTGGTCTAAGCCTGGGGAAGAAAAACCCGCGTCAGCCCAGACAGCACAAGGGAAAACAGGGGCACCAGTCCGGGCGGATGAAAACGCAATAATCAGAGGCAAAAATAAAATAGCCCCGCCGCCCGCTGCCTCAGCCGCCCATCCCCAATCCAAAACGGAGGTCAATCATGGCAAACCGTAAACCCCGCAGGGGAAGCCTGCTGACAGTGGATGAAGTGTACCGCAAACCTGTCGGCCCGGCGCACGACCCCAAGAGTCTGTATGCGTTGTTGCTGCGCTTTGTGGTGTGGCGGCAGGAACGGAACTGGTCAGAAAGCACGCTGAAAGTACAGACACACCATACTTACCACTTTATCCTGTGGGCAACCGAGCGCGGCTTATACTACGCAGCGGATATCACCCGGCCAATACTGGAACGTTACCAGCGTTATCTGTATCAGTACCGCAAGACCAACGGTGAACCGTTAAGCACCCGGACGCAACGTACCCAACTGGAGCCATTGAAGGTCTGGTTCAAATGGCTGACGAAACAGAACCTGATACTGGCGAACCCGGCGGCGGACCTTGAACTCCCCAGACTGGAAAAGCATCTGCCACGCTATATTCTGACCATTGATGAAACCGAACAGATACTGGCGCAGCCTGACCTGACGACGTTGCAGGGGGTACGTGACCGGGCATTGATGGAGCTGCTCTGGTCAACCGGGATGCGCCGGGGAGAATTAACCCGGCTGGATGTGTACAGCGTTGACGGCAAACGCAAAACGGTGACCATCCGGCAGGGCAAGGGCAATAAAGACCGGGTGTTGCCCCTCGGTGAACGCGCCTTAAGCTGGCTACAGCGTTATCAGCAACAGGTGCGGCCACAACTTATCGTCAATCCTGACGTCAGGGCATTATTCGTCGCGATGGACGGGCTGGATGGCTTACAGGCCAACGGTATCAGCAATCTGGTGACAGCGTATATCAACGCGGTGGGTATCAAGAAAAAAGGTGCCTGCCACCTGTTCCGGCACGCGATGGCGACGCAGATGCTGGAGAACGGGGCGGACCTGCGCTGGATACAGGCGATGTTAGGCCATGCCAGCGTGGAATCCACCCAGGTGTATACGCAGGTCTCTATCCGGGCCTTGCAGGCGGTACACGCCAGCACGCATCCGGCGGAGCAAATGGCCGACGAAACAGTCAGCGACGCCGATGAGGTGGGTTTACTGGCCGACCTGTACGCCGAAGACAACACCGACACGGACACGCCGCCGGACAGCCCGACACCGACCTGAAACCCCGATAGCCGCTGACCGTCCGCCCGCCCCCGTTAAGTTAGGCGGGTTCGGTGTGGGGGCAGACCGTGGCCGGACTGCCCGTCGGCATCGGCGCACGCGGGGGTAAATAGTCGTCAGGCGGCCCAACCGCTGGCGTCCCCGTTGAGCCGGTACAGGCCGCCCAACGCCTATTTAACATAATGCGGGGGAATTATACGCACTGCGCCGGTGAGCCCGGGCAATCGCCTGAGCATTGATGAGCGGCTTAATGCGTATAATTGGCATTATGTCTTGCGCCCCCGCGGGTCGGCATTGCGGGGAGTGGCGCACAAGGCTGCGCCTTATGCTCTAACCGACTGAGCCGGACATCGGCAACCCTGAGTGCTTCTTTAGCTGCCCTGCAACCGTTGGGCCAACACCCCTGAAGGCAGGTCGGCCTGCGGCCTCCGCTCATTGACTTCCCCCCGCCCCAACCCTGCTGCACTGGCTGTGCCCCGTGCAGCCCCCAGGGGCTTCCCCGAACAAAATCGCGTGGTCATGCAAGGTCATATGCAAGCCGAAGCCACAGTGCCTCAGAGCGTCGCAGGGGCGCCGCTTGCGGGCTCTATGCCGCCCGCGCCCGCAGAACGGCCGCCCGCCGCCCAAGCGAGTTGGGCGACGTTCGCCCGTTGCCGAAAAAGGCGCTACACTGACCCGAGTACGGCAGGAAAAACCGGCGTTCAGGGGCGAAAAGCGCGTCAGGGGGTTTTGGGGTCGGCGGTGAACGGACATTGAAAAAAACGGGTTGTAACTGACTGAGGGCATTAGGAAAATCGGCGTTCGGTAATCAACGTCGCAATGGAATGCGTTGTTGCGGACAATAATTTCTTTGGTAAACTAATAACGGAAGGTTGTGCAATAGCTGCTCCGTGCCGAACTAAAGTGGCAGAGAAAGTCCTGGAGATAGGCGTTAAGGCGGGTATAACCGGAGTGGTAGCGAAGGAAATCGCTGATAAGATTTCTTCAGAAGACTTAGACCATCTGATTATGCTTCAGATGATGGGAAATGATGCAATTACAGAGAGTTACCTAAATACACTTCAGGATAAATATACTCAAGTTGCTAATCCAACTGACCTGCCAACACATACCGGCGGTGATCAATCCGGTGATATAAGGAAATACCCTAATCATACCGGTGGAAACCAGCAGTTAAAGCCGGGTAGTATACCGAACCATACAGGCAATGAGGAAAATCGGTCTGGCATTGCACCAAATCATACCGGCAATACGGAAGGTAAGCCGGATGTAGGTGGTAATACGACGGCGACCCCAATTCCTGATGGGCCAACGAAAGATGAGCTAATCTATTTATCTGATAGTAATGAATACGTCCCTAGCCCTAAACATGCTCCTGGAGGTTGGGGTACACCAATGGACTTAACTAATTCAAAAGCCCAAGAAGTTTTGAATAATTCTATTCAAGGTGGAAAGCAACGTTATGGTATAGCTGACGGAAAATTATATGAGTTTCAGCCAGACAATGCCGGTGGTTGGCATGGTTATCCAATACCTGGCAACGAAGCCCCTCCGAAAGTACTACGAGAATTTCTCTCTAGAGGTGATATCAGTAAATCTGAGTATAATAAAATGATTAAAGGAAAATGATGATGTATAAATTAAGAATTGTATTGTTAGATGAAATATCATCATATGATGAAGGCAAGCTTATTAAGCTTATTTTATATAAAGATAAAGAAAAATTTTCTATTTTTCATGGGAAAGTCAATGTGTCTGAGTTTATTTTATGGATGAAAGATAATGAATCTAATATCCGCTATGTTGATCTGCCTGATCATAATTGTAGTATTGACTCTATTGCTTATTACATACATGAATTTTACGAAAAAATAGATGTGGATAATGAAAGTCTTATAGATATGATGTTCGAGTATCGAGCAAGCCATTGTTTTAAATTCGCTGCACGAGGTGTTAATTTCCCTGAAATATATATTGGAAAATCAGGTGAAAATTATGAATTATCCTTATATACAAATAAGGGAGAATGGCGATACTTGATTGATATTGATGATTTTTTCACCCATATACTACACTAATAAAGATCCCAGATTTATGAACTGCCCCCCCAAATGTTAGACAATCACCCAACCTTTAAAAGGGGCAGTTCATTATGTTTGAGAAAAGTGGCTTACTGGCTAAAAAGTCGCGTCGGGGCATTGTAGGCAAGGTACTAAATCACATAGGGCAAAACTGATTGTAACTGAATGATATAATTATAAAAAAACTGGATTCGGCGTCAGACTTCACGACAGAGAAAGTTGTTGTCGATAATAATTCCCTAGGTGCAGCGGCAGGCTCAGATCTTGGGTTCTGGATGGCTAAAACACCAGACTGTGATACGACTTGCAAAGCCAATATCGCTAAAGGTATAGCTGATGGCAATCTGATTGTCTCTGCGGGAGGAATGGCAGTAGCCGGGAGTGCCCAGATTGTAGCCGCCACGCCTGAAATCGCTGCTATGGCACGAGCAGCGCTGGAAGGGTGTAAAGCCGCTCCAACAATCTGCCTGAATAATGCAGGTATTCAGGTTGCTGAGATAGCGGGTGATTCCAGTGCAAGTGCCCTCACCGGGGCCCAGGCTGGGAAGAATGCGACTGACAATAATGCTCTTGGTTATGGTCCAGGAACCTTTTGGGGGCAGATAGCCAATTCGATCAGTTCAGATGCATCATTGTCCTTTGATCTACAAGGTAAAGGGAAAACAGTAGAAGAAATAAACAAAGCTATAAAATACTCTCATCAGGGGCCATCATGGGGTGTTACTTATAAAGTTAGACCACATGTAAAAGGTGAGGTTACAGCAGGAATAGGTCCAGCAGGGTTTGCTGAAGCAGCATTGGATCCAAATAAATTTGCAATTAATGGTGGGATGACAACAGCTATTGGTGCTCATGGTGGAGCAACTGTCGGAATAGAATTTGGCCCTTATTTCCCAGGTTTGTTAGGATCTCAAGATAAAGACTATTCTTTTGATCTAGGTTTTGGCTATGGTTCATTTGGAATATCAGCAGGAAAAGATGGAATAGGTGTATCACTTGGTGTAGGGCCTTCGATTGGTTGGGGTGGTATTTCAAGGGAAACTCCATTAGGTGAAACAGACATGAATGGCAAAGTTGGCACTGAAATATATAAACATGAGTTTAAGGATAAATGAGCATGATTGTATATATTCCGTTTATTTTGATAGTCTTGAGTCTGTTGGGGTTTCTTGCCTGTTTCATCTATTTTGGCTTGAGCAAAAAAGTTTCACTAAGAAGTGTAAAATCTCCATTGCTCTTTTTTGATTTTTGTTTTTTTAATAAAAATAAACTTTCTAATTTTTCCATGATGATGTTGTCTATTATTTATATATCTGGAATTTGGTTTGAATTTATTAGAAATGGAAACTTGATTTCTTTTGCTGGCTATTTTTTTGGAATATTTTCAATTCTTATTTTTTTTATTCATTGCAGATTTTTATCAAAAAGAAAATTTGCACATAGAAATAACATTGAATTCATAAAAGAGTTTGTTTTTGAAATGGAAATAAGTCTTCAAAATACGTTATTATGGTTATCTAGATTATTTTATATTGTTTGGCTTTATCTGTTTTTTTCTACGTAATTGTTACTGACAATAATGCACTGAGCTTACCCAAAGGAATGGCGGATTACGGTCAGTCTGCACCCAGTCTGGCTACCGCCATGTTAAACGCAGGTAAATCTCTATTTTTTCAATATATTAAATAATGAAAACAAAACGCCATCGGAAAATAACTCGATACTTTTCATCATGAGTAAGATTAAATTATTGATAAGGAAAATTCGACTAAAAAATTCAATCTTAAATCAATCCCCGCCCTGAATCTGCCATAATAATTTAAAATCGCTTATACGGAGATATTAAAGATTTTATATAAAAGACAGAGTTAACTCAATAAATTTAACTTTCCAGAAGGATATTTAATGACACTTAATCGAAGTCATTAAATATTAATGGCGAGTTGAAAATAAATCAGCACGTAAAATAATATCATTCTAATAGCCTGGTATTTAAGCGTTTTCTCGTCGTTATTTTACGGAGAAAAAAAATAAAAAATAACGCAATAAAACAATGGATAAAACGGTTAATCTGGCAGGATTTAAGCTCTAAAAAAAATAGGTGATTATCCTAAAAAACATAAAGAGCGGTGATTTATTAAAACTGCTCAGGATTGCCGGTAAAAGAGGTAAAAACCGTTAAAACGCTATACTGATTAAAACTCTATGTTAAAACAGTGATTTTTAATAACCATTTAAATCCTACTCATCATAAAACTTAAAATGGAATTTTACTTTTTTATAATTTATCCCGATATGGTTTCGTTTCTAAAGTGCGGATCTCGTCCTGATGTTTATTATGTAAAACCGCGATACCTTAAATACACTGGTTTAAACTTGCTTTACACGACTTTAATCCATCAATAGCGCGGGTTTTCTACGATTTGATTTAAATCTGGCCTCTTTTTGTACCTTATGGTGATTTAACGCTAAAATCAATTTATCCCCTTTATCTTTCAAGTTGCGGCAATAAGGCGTTATTAAGCATTAGAGAAAACCAATCAACTCACAACACGCTATCTGAAATTTTCGATAATGCGAAAACATGCCTCACTTTTCCATATTTATTTAAAATACATTTAAATAAAGGAGTAAGTTCATTAAATGTTAAAATTGAATTGAGTTTATTATTTTGGTTAAAGCACTCCCATTAAATCAGTAAAGAGTGGAAAAATAATATTAAATATTTTAAATAATACTTTTTACTTGGTTATTAATTTACAAAACGCGCTAATCCAATAAAATTTGAAAGTGTTTTTCTGACGTGGAGGTGCGAGTCCCTTTATGCCTCTTGAGATAATTAACCACTTGTTCGGGAATTAAATCCAGCCAAATTAATCGCTTTACCCATTACAGCAACTGACCATACTGCTAAAAAATTGTACGGAAATTTTCCGTACAATTTGATTTATTGAATCATGTGAATTTGGCTATTAATCAACATTAATACTCGCCAGCACACTTCCCGCCGGTTGATAAACGCTTTCCTTCGCATGAATAACAATCTTCCCGGAACGATGTGCAGTCAGTAGTGTTTCCATCTTCATGGCTTCCATCACAGCAATGACATCACCTTGTTTAACTTCATCACCGGTCTGCACATACCAGGATTGTAAAACGCCGGAGATAGGGGCCGATACATGATGGGGCGCTGTGATTATCTCCTCAGTTTCATCGCCTTTATCCTGGGTGACCGCATTTTGTCCAAGATCAGATAATGAAAGTCCTTTCAATAATCCGGCAGGTAGCCCCAGTTCGTGTTTACGTCCATCAATCTCAATAAAAGTGCGGGCTATCTTTTCTTGAGCGTGATTTTCCTGACGCGGCGATATTTTTACTTCGTTGATAAAGTCAGTTTCGATCCAACGTGTATGAACCTTGAATGTATCATCAGAGATAAAATCGGTATGTTCCATCACCGCCCGATGAAAAGGCAGTACTGATGCTACGCCTTCAATGTTGAACTCCTGTAATGCACGCCGCGCTCTGGCAATAGCTTGTTGGCGGGTTGCTCCGGTGACGATCAATTTAGCCATCAGCGAATCGAAGGTTGCGGGAACGATGGAACCCGCCACAATCCCAGAATCTAATCTTATTCCAGGGCCGGAAGGCGGAGAAAATACGGTCACAGCTCCCGGCGTAGGTAAAAACCCTTTACCAGCATCTTCCGCGTTAATGCGAAATTCAAAGGAGTGCCCTGATGGAATTGGGGTTGTTGTTAATGATAAAGGTTTACCTTCAGCAATCCTGAACTGTTCTATCACAATGTCGATACCGGTTGTTTCTTCTGTGACAGGATGTTCGACTTGCAAGCGAGTATTCACTTCCAGAAATGAAATAGTTCCGTCTGTACTGAGCAAAAATTCCACCGTACCAGCCCCGGTATAACCCGCTTCTGCACAGATATCCCGTGCAGCCTGATGAATACGCAGGCGCTGATTATCGGTCAAAAATGGGGCAGGTGCCTCTTCCACCAGCTTTTGATTGCGTCTTTGTAGTGAGCAATCACGCGTGCCAAGTACCACGACATTGCCATGTTTATCCGCCAGGATTTGCGCTTCAATATGACGAGGTTTATCCAGAAATTGTTCAATGAAACATTCTCCACGGCCAAAGGCGGCGGTTGCTTCACGAACTGCTGAATTATAGAGTTCGGTTACTTCATCCAGACGCCACGCAACTTTCATGCCACGTCCACCACCGCCATAGGCCGCTTTGATTGCAATGGGTAGACCATATTTTTCAGCAAACGTCAGGGCTTCTTCTGCGTTTTTCACCGGTTCTTCTGTACCTGAAACCAGTGGTGCACCTACATGTTGGGCGATTTTACGTGCTTTAACTTTGTCACCCAGAATATCAATAGTCTCTGGTTCGGGACCAATCCAGATCAACCCGGCATCAATAACAGCATGGGCAAATTCTGCTCGTTCAGACAGAAATCCATATCCGGGATGGACTATGTTTGCTCCTGAACGTTTGGCAATATCCAGCAGACGGGAAATGTTAAGATAAGTGTCAACGGGGCGGTTTCCGCCTAAACCGTAAGCCTCATCAGCTAACTGTACATGTTGTGCATTGATGTCTGAGTCAGCGTAAACAGCAATGGATTGTAAACCATAATCCCGGCAGGCACGGATGATACGGACGGCGATTTCACCACGGTTGGCGATCAACACTTTTTTCATGGAATTTTCTTTATTATTCATGAGCCGCAATCGCTCCCTTCTATTTCGTGAAATTCACTGATTGGGTTGAAGTGGATACGGGCATTGACAGGAATTTGTCCGGCAAGATCAAGATGGTAGCTGGCAACCGAACCGATGACGGGATAGCCGCCGGTCAAAGGGTGATCCGCCAAAAACAGAACCGGTTGCCCACTGGCGGGAACTTGAATGGCACCAGCGGAAGTTCCTTCACTAGGTAATTCTTCATGGTTAAAACGCGATAACGGTGTGTCTCCATTCAGGCGAATACCTACCCGGTTAGATTGTGGGGTAACCTGCCAGAGCTGGTTTTGTAACAGGGATAGCGCTTCTGCGGTGAACCAGTCGGTACGTGGCCCCAGAATAATATCCAGTGTGACAATATCGTCAGTAGCAGGCATATTGAAAGCCGGGCTTTCGTCCATTGATACAGCGGAACCCTGCGTGACAGTAAGAATAGCCAGAATATCGCCTGTAGCGATGGGTTTGGGGCCAATGTGCGCCAGCGTGTCGTAAGAGAGGCTGGAAAGGATCGGTTTGTTGGCAAAACCGCCACGGACGGCCAAATAACCACGAACTCCCGCTTTGGGCGTGCCCAGCATGACTTTGTCACCATCACTCAGATCAACAGGTTGGTAACCATCAACCTGAAACCTCCGGCCAGATGCCGTTTGGACCGTGATTGGGCAGTCAGCGCCGGTGACAGCGATAATGATGTTGCCATGAGAGATGAAGCTTAATCCGCCTTCTGCAATTTCCAGACAGGCGTTATCCGAAGGATTACCGACGATACGATTTGCACTTCGCAACGCTGTTTTATCCAGTGCGCCAGCAGTGGAAATGCCTAACCCCGCTTGCCCTGAACGCCCTAAATCCTGAAAAAGTGTTTGTATCCCGGTTGATAAGATTTCCAGTGATGAATGTTTATCAACTTGTGAAGATGTGTCGCTTTCTGTGTGAACAACAGGATGTTCGGGTTGGGTGACGGTTATTGTTGCGCCTTTGCCTTTATCTTTGAAACGCACCCGAAAGCCCGGCTGCAACAAAGAAGGGGGATAACGCGAGAGATCCCACATGCGTTCTGGTGTGGTGCCGATGATTTGCCATCCTCCCGGACTGGCTTGTGGGTATATTCCACTGAATTCTCCTGCCAGCCCTACCGATCCCGCCGGGATGCGGGCTCTTGGTGTCATCCGGCGAGGAACACGTAAAAGATCAGAGTCTGCCACTAAATAAGCAAATCCAGGGGCGAATCCGATAAAAGCAACCGTGTATTCACTTTCTGTATGTTGTTTGATGACTTCCTGTGTGGTGATACCAAGGATTTCAGCCACTTCAACCAGATCTTCACCATTGTAATGCACTGGGATTTCAACGAGTTTCCCGGCTGTTTTATTCCGTGTATTCAGGTTGCGACCACTGATTTTCCTGGCAAGTTTGACTGCGGAAACGACATTGGGACGAAATCGAATCAGAAGTGTTCTGGCCGCGGGAATAATTTCTTCTATGCCTGGAATTGGGCTGGCGTTAAGTGAATCAAATAACGCCAGGGTTTCATCCAGATTGCAAAGTTCGACAATAATGGCATTCAAATTAACAGGTAAAAAACGCACTAGGCACTCCTGAGCATGATAAGCGGCATAGGTAAAACGGCGCTGATTACTTACTGGTTTGAATAAAGGGCTGTACAGTGATCCCGGCTTGTTGCAGGGTTATTTTCACCTGACGCGCCATTTCCACCGCACCGGGGCTGTCACCATGAACACAAATGGAGTCCGCCTGAATGCGTGTAAAGCTGCCATCAATCGCATCAATGCCCCCTTCCGTGACCAATTGCAACATGCGTCGGGCGATCTCGTTGGTATCATGCAGTACCGCCCCTTTTTCCCGCCGGGAAACCAGCGTACCTTGTGGCATGTAAGCTCTGTCGGCAAAGGCTTCGGCAACGGTACGTAAGCCTTTTTCCCTCGCCAAATTCAAAATTTTTGAACCGGCTAATCCAACCAGCGCCAAGTTGTCATCCACTTCACGAATTGCTGTAATAACCGCAAGTGCCTGGTATTCATCGTTGGCAATGGTGTTGTACAGTGCGCCGTGCGGTTTAACATAACTCACGGTAGTCCCTGCTGCTGTTGCCAGACCTCTCAGCGCACCAATCTGGTAAATAACATCAGCGATCAGTTCATTGCTGGAAATGTCCATATTGCGGCGACCAAATCCAACAAGATCGGGATAGGAGACATGGGCACCAATAACTACCTGATTTTCATGGGCAGCTTTCAGGGTTTGAAGGATCCCGGCCGGATCACCGGCATGAAATCCACACGCCACATTGGCACTGGTGACAATGCTCAACATGGCATTATCGTCACCCATTTTCCACTGACCAAAGCCTTCGCCAAGATCACTGTTTAAATCGATAAATTTCATGCGATCTCCTTATAAAAACATCAAAAAATAGAGTAAAAAAACGTTAGTAATCAACAGCGCCGTTCCGGTGGGGATTTGTGCTTTAATGACCGCATTGCGATTTGGCAGCTCCAGCAGTGCGGCGGGAACGATATTGAAATTTGCTGCCATTGGGGTCATCAAGGTACCACAATAGCCTGAGAACATGCCGATGGCGGCCATCACTGCCGGATTACCGCCGTGTTGCAATACCAGAATGGGAATACCGATCCCCGCAGTAACAATCGGGAACGCGGCAAAGGCGTTGCCCATCACCATTGTCAGTAACGCCATGCCGATAACGTATGTCGTTACAGCAATAAATCTGTTATCAACTGCCAGGTAGTTTTCAGTCAGGTGAGAAATGGCGGTACCTACGCCCGCTACGGTAAATAAGAGTCCCAACGTAGCTAATATCTGTGGCAGGATAAACGCCCAGCCGATAGCATCCAGCAGGCGACGTGCTTCTTGGGTTGATTGAGTGATGCTTTCACATGTCATTTTCAACGCAATACCATATCCAGTTAAACAACCGACTGTCATGGAAAACAGTGTCACCAGCGTGGAATGGTTGCCGGTACCGAATAAGACCTGTTGTAGTCCAGGAACATGGTTAAATAATAGCACTCCCACCACGGTGACAATCGGAATCGCCAGTGCGGGAAAGAAGATACGATGGCTCAGGCGAGAGGCACTTTCCTGCCGTTGTTGAGGTGTGCGCTGATGATAGTTGCCGAGTCGCACACCACCAAGACCGGCTATCAGCGCCATCAACACGACGATCAGCCCCACACTGATATTCAGCATTTTTTGCGCCTCAGCTTCGCTACCTATCCACAACTCCATCAAACGGTAGCTCCAGTCACCAACCAGAAACACGATTCCGTATAGCGCCCAGAACAAGCTGGTGGTCAGGCGACGGGGGTTGGTGTGATCACGCCAAGACATCACTGCTACGGCCAACAGGATCACGCCAGCCAGCCAGTAAAGATACTGTTGCTGAAACATTACTTTGCCTTCCTTTTGGTTTGGTCCATGCCATTCAGGGCTGCCAGCTCGATAGCAATGTGGTGGTCAAGGCGGGATAAACGGAAAGCATGGATCAGGAAGGCACAGATAGCGGTAGGGATCCCCCACATGGCGATGTGCAGTGGCTCAGTTTGGATGCTGGCAGACTCCAGCATGAAGTTATGCATAAAGATGATTGCCCCAAAGGCGACGAAGATATCCTCACCGAAGAAAAGGCCAACATTGTCGGTTGCTGCTGACATGGCACGCAGACGATAGCGTACATCGTCAGGCAGATCATGGTGGTGGTTTTCCGTTGCGCCTTCTACCATTGGTGCCAGCAATGGACGCACCATTTGCGGATGTCCACCCAAGCTGGTCAGGCCAAGTGCCGCAGTTACCTCACGAATGAATAGATAAACAATCAGTAGACGTCCGGCGGTGGCTGTTTTGATATTCCTAATCCAGGTCTGAGCTTGCTCTTTTAAACCGTGTCGCTCCAAAAGGCCAATCGTTGCCAGTGGCAGCAGTAAGATCAATGGCAGATTTCGGGTATTCAGGAAGCCGGAACCTAACTTTTCCAAAATATTCGTGATTGGCATATGTGCCGCCAGCCCGGTGATGATCCCAGCGACAATCACCGCTAATACGGGGTTAAATCTTAATAAAAAGCCGACTACAATGACCGCGATGCCAATCAACGGCCATAGATTCACTATTTGTTGTTGCATGTTGTGTTACCCCTGTACATAAAAATACCTGTTACGTCGTTATAGGTTGCATTCTTGCGTAGTAGAGAAGTTATACCGTGACTAACACCACCTTTGGAACGGTAGTACGGCGTCTGCCAGTAGTGCCATTCCGAAGGGAACAAGCGTAAGAAGTGCAGTCTTGATTAATGTAAATTGTTTCAGATGGGTTATTCTCTTATTGTCTATCTGGTTAAAATAGACGGTAAATGCCGTTATGTTCTAATTAGGTTGACTGAATAACCACCAGTGTATTGGTTTGGGAACCCCTTAATCATAAAAATATTAAGGGAGCCGTATGTGATTTATTGATTATTTGAACAAGTTCTCTTCAATGCCTTGGCATGATATGCGATATGCTCGCCGATAAAACTAGCGACAAAATAGTAGCTATGATCATAGCCGGTGCGCAGGTTCAGTGTGTAGGGATGCCCAGTGCTTTCGCACACATTTTTCAGCAGCTCAGGGCGTAGTTGTTCTTGAAGAAACGGGTCATCAGTACCGATATCAATTAACACATGCAAGGGCTTGGTGCTACTGGTCAGCAGCTCGATTGCATCATAGGTTTTCCATGTGTCACGAACTTCGCCCAGATAAGCGCGAAAAGCGTTTTCTCCCCAAGGAACCTGAGAGGGCGCAACAATCGGTGAAAAGGCTGATATGCTGTGGTAACGATCTGGATTGCGTAGCGCGATCATCAGTGCACCATGACCGCCCATAGAGTGACCACTAATGGCCCGGGCGGCTGTTACCGGGAAGTGTGCTTCGATCAGTGTCGGTAGCTCTGACACCACATAATCGTACATGTGATAATGAGGCACCCAGGGTTCCTGTGTTGCGTTGAGGTAAAAACCGGCACCCTGACCCAAATCATAAGCGTTGTCATCCGCAACGTTCTCACCACGAGGGCTGGTATCTGGGGCGATAAGGATAATACCCTGTTCGGCAGCGTAGCGTTGAGCCCCCGCTTTAGTGATGAAATTTTGCTCATTGCAGGTTAAGCCTGAGAGCCAGTACAGTACCGGTAATTTCTGATGTTCAGCCTGAGGAGGAAGGTAAACAGCAAAATTCATGGCACAGCCAAGTACGGCCGATTCGTGCTGATAAACATCCTGCCATCCCCCAAAACAAGCGTGGCGTTCAATCCTTTCCATTCTTTTTCCTCTCTGTGAACCTTGCAGGTTCACTCATTTCACGGTAAACCCGGCTATCGTTTCCTGTTTTGTTAAAAACCGTCTGTTACAGCACGGTTTTTAACTCCCGCAAAACAGCTTAGTAATAGATGACTGTGCGAATGGATTTTCCCTCATGCATCAGTTCGAATGCTTCATTGATGCGCTCGAGCGGTAAGGTGTGAGTAACAAAAGGCTTTAACTCAATTTTACCTTTCATTGCCTCTTCCACCATGTTAGGCAACTGACTGCGGCCTTTAACACCACCAAAGGCGGTGCCTCGCCATGAACGGCCAGTGACCAGTTGGAATGGCCGGGTTGAGATTTCCTGTCCTGCACCCGCCACGCCAATAATCACTGATTGTCCCCAGCCACGGTGTGCACTTTCAAGCGCGGCACGCATAACATTGACATTACCAATACACTCGAAAGTATGATCTACTCCCCATTCCGTCATCTCAATAATGACCTGCTGAATAGGCTTATCGTAATCATTCGGGTTCAGGCAGTCGGTTGCCCCGAACTGTCTGGCCAGCCCAAATTTTGCCGGATTTGTATCAATGGCAATGATCCTGCCCGCTTTTGCCTGACGAGCTCCCTGGAGCACGGCAAGGCCAATGCCGCCGAGTCCAAAGACGGCGACAGAGTCACCAGGTTGCACTTTAGCGGTATTGTGCACTGCACCAATGCCGGTCGTGACACCGCAACCCAGCAAACACACCTCTTCATGGTTTGCTTCCGGGTTGATTTTTGCCAGTGATACTTCGGCTACGACTGTGTATTCGCTGAATGTGGAACATCCCATGTAATGATAAATAGGCTGCCCTTGGTAGGAAAAACGGGTTGTGCCATCCGGCATGACACCTTTCCCCTGAGTTGCCCGCACGGCTACACACAGGTTGGTTTTTCCTGATTGGCAAAACAGGCACTCTTGGCATTCTGCGGTATAGAGAGGGATAACGTGGTCACCGGGTTTGACGCTGGTGACACCTTCACCAACTTCAATGACTACACCGGCGCCTTCATGCCCGAGCACAGCAGGAAAAATGCCTTCCGGATCATCCCCTGATAGGGTGAAGGCATCTGTATGACACACACCGGTATGGCTGATTTTAACCAGCACTTCACCGGCCTGGGGTGGGGCAACATCGATTTCAACGATTTCAAGGGGGCGGCCCGGCCCGAATGCAACAGCGGCTCGTGATTTCATATTTCTCCTTAATGCATAACCGCTCTAGGATTTACTGTAGGCAGAAAAAGTAAAGCTTTAGCCTATAAGACCCTGCTTTTTCAGGGCCTGTCTGTATTACTGTATAACATCGATCAAGCCAAGGTCATTATTTAATGTTGTACCACTGATCATATAGTTGGCAATCGCTTGACTCCCTTTTTTGTATGAGAAAACTTGATGAGCTTCATTATCACGCCCCCATACTACAAACACATGCATATAAACCATCGCTCCATCAGGAACCCCAAGATCACCTGGATCAATAGTCTTTGTTACTCCAAGAGTAATATCGTCACTTTGTTTACTTAGAAACTTTTCACCGTTGGCATCAATATAACCAAATTGGATTCTAGCAACAAATCCGCCTGAGTTTTTAAGGCTCATTTGTCCAATTTTTTGATATTCCATAATAATTTCCTCTTCAGAAAAACACTAATGATATTTAGATATTCAACTACACAAATTGTCCAAGATTTAAAAAAAATCTTATCAGGTGAAAATAAATAACACCTTAAAACAATCAGGGCAAATGAATGTTATATGTGCTTTTGGCGTGATATAATTATCTTATATTGTTTTGATTGAAAATAATTTCAATTGATAGATTCACACAATTAGTCTTTATTATTATCCATAATTTCTTTAAGTGCAATAAAGTGTTCAATTAATATATTTTTTTCATTAGGTTTAACTGAAATAGCGATTGATTGTGGTAAGACTGGAAACTGACCATTGATACAATGTCGTGGGGCAACTGTTCTGACAACGGTTTCTTCTGAACTATGTGCGAATAAAATAAAAAGCATTTTTACCGGCGACATACCTAAGGCCATATTTTCATTAACCTGATGTATATTAAATAAATACTTCCTTGTTAATTCATTAATATCATGCTCCTTTATTGTTTTTGCATCTTTATATTTTGCATCAAGTATTATAATTAGTGGATTTTTCCAGCTTTTTGAGTTTACTTTCATGATAAAATCAGGGTGAAAATGGTGTTTTTCATATTTATTAGAATCAATATTGTTACTTGTATCAACAAGATCTCCTTTTTTACTATGGGCGCTTAAAGGGAAAATTTTTGCTTCGTAAAATAATTCAATATCATATTTTTCATTTTTAAATAAGAAATAATTATTAATTTCATTTTCTGGTCTTTTTATTGTGACGCCGCCGAAAGGCAATTCTTCCGCATGAAGTCTATAACTTTGTTCAATAAGCTGAACTTTATAACTTTCTTGAATAACCTCATGTAATAAAATCAATACAGTCGTTTCATAAATTGCTGAAAGGTTTTTTAATCCGGAGAAAAGTTCTTTGCCAATAAAAGAGGATGTTGGTGCATGATGGTACTGCTCAATAAGATAAAAGGTTTTTCTGTAATGGTTATGTTTAGCAACATAAGGTGTGATTTTAGGAACAATACCTATTGGTGCTGCTGAGGGTATTTTTTTATTAAACAATAATCTTGTTTTTTCTAAAGTGCTAATTAGGTTTTCAATTTTTTTGGATTTATTTTTTAAGGCTAAATATGCATATTTTGACATTATGTGATTGAATTGGATAAATTCATTTTTTTCTAACGATTGGATTTTATCTTTAGGATAAATCAGTGATTCTTTAAGCATCACCAGGAACATATTAGCTTGTTTTAGAAAAGCGTGGATGACTTTGTTTTCGTAAGTATTCGTATTTTCTTTTAATGTCTCTTTAGGCAGTTCATTGAAAGAATATCCTCTGTTATTATAGAATATGTTGGCGTCTTCATCATTCGCAGGAGATAACTGGTCAAGATTGTATAATGCCCACATAATTGAATCTGGTCCGGTTGGTTGCCCTTGTTTTGATAGAGTTAATTTAGGTTCTAAAGTGTGTCTATGTTCTATAATAAATAATGGCAAATGTTGTGTTAAATAGTTAACTGTTTCTTTTATTATGTCTAATTTATTGAAATTGAAAATATTATCTTCATTCGATGAGGTGATTTTCCTGCTTTTTGAAAAACAAATGGAAACAATGTCCTCTAAGTTTTCGGTTAAATATTCTAACATCATGTTTGCTAAGGCGACATTTTCTCGTCTTGCCAGAATATCAAAGGTAACACTATATATAGGATCATATTGGCTTCCTAAATAAAGATAAACTTGGTTTTCCCCAAAGAAATTATAAAAATACCTTGAACGATGTGAGTTTATTGGCTCTATTGACGTGTATATTCTCTCGCCATTTCCATAGTGAGAAAAAACTAATTTCAGAGATGTATCTCCTATGATTATTATAGGAATGCCATTTTTCTCAGCATCCTCCTCCGATAAAGAAACTTGAAACAGAATGTGATCTAATTCTGTAATTTGATATTTGTTGTTGATTCTGAGATCAACAACTTCTTCATCAGAAATTGAATTGATAAACATTTCCCAACGGATCATATATTGGCCCCATAACAAAACATATTTTGGCTTCCAGTGCTAATAATTCTTCTCAGTAGTTTATGTGAGTGTTCCATTTCGTCAGGTAAATTATCTAACAAGGTATTTAATCGATTACCAAAATTCTGTCCATAGCCATTTAAAAGAGGTAATATATGTTGAGCTACAGCGTAATCTAATGCTTTGTATTTACTTTCGATATACATCATTGGGCCAGCCACATTATGGTATGAGCGAATAGCTTTTATTTTTCGATATGAAACAATAACGGGGGTTCCGAATTCTGGGTTATCATCACGTAAAGTTTCGATGATTAATTGCAAAATTCGCTCAATATCTGGTGTCATTTCTAAAGATCTTGGAAAGAAAATATCAATGAACTTATTTCCAGTAATTGGGGAAATGTTTAAATCTTTATGGGTATCTGATTTTACTACACTCAAATCATAGTCTTGTTCAAAATCATCGAAATTGATTATAGCAGCCCTGTCTAACAACCTGGGAGTAAGGGATTGAACAGATTCGTCCTGATTGATAGTGCCTAAAAAACGTAAATAGATGGGTACCTGAAAATGTTGCTCCTCTGGATTACCGGTTAAAATTATTCGCTTAGACTCAGGATCGGCCATTTCAAGGAACGGGCTGAAGTAATGTTCCGGTTGTGAAAGGTTAAATTCATCAAGTAAAATAATAGCTGGAGCGGCTGACTCAATTTTCTCTTTCATTTCGTAATGAAGATGTCTAATTAAATCAAATAATCCAGTAGCGGAAGGTATAAATGATTGGGATAAAGCATTATAGAAACCTAATACATCTCTTGATGAAGTCCAACCTCGTGCAACAGGAATATTTAATAAGCGATTTTGTAGCCCCAGGCTGGCTGCGAGTATTTTTGCCAGTGATGTTTTCCCCGTTCCAGGTAATCCGCTAAATAATGTAAACTGACATTGTGCTATCGTTGTCAAAATATTCGCAACGGTATAATAATCTGTTTTACGGCCTCGATTATTTAAAGCATCAAGGACGCTATTGATTAGATTTTCGCGGGTATCTTCATCACTTTCAGTTGCTGAAATTTCCCTTGTTATGACATTATAATCCAATGAGCTAAATACTGCTTTTGGCTTTAAACCACATAAAGCATCTACATCGGGTTTAAGCTGCACCAACCTGCTGGTTAATACTTCATTACTTTCTCTCAGTTTTTTCGCAACATCCTTAACCTGTTCTTCCATCTGCCTTTTTCTATCTCTATATCTGTCGCGTTCACGCTCCAGATCATCTATTTCATTTTTTAAGTCTTCGATTTTTTTAAAACGACTATGTTTTTCTTCTAAAACTTTGACTTCTGCGGTGAGAGTATCTAATTCTTTACGTCGGGAAGATAGTTTCTGTTCAATCTTATTTTTTTCTTCTGCCGTAATGGTGATTGTTGATATCTGACCACCATTGAATTGAAACAGCTCTCTTGCTCGCAGCATTTTGCGGATATCAGCTTCTACTTGCTCTTTTTTATTGATTAATTCATTAAATGCTTGCTGCTGATTTAATTTATCTTTTTGTAATTTCTTTAAAAAAGATTGTTTTTCTTCACGAAAATATTCTTCTTTATTTTCGTCGATATATTTTTTTAAAATTTCTCTTCCTTTATCAATTGAAAGGAAACTATCCATCAAGTCTTTCCGGGTATTATCCCAACTTTCTGCCATTTCTAAACTTTGAAATAGCCGATTAAATCTTTCAGGGAAAGTTCTGAATTCTTGCGAGGAAGTATAGCACTTACGAATTTGTGCTATTGTTCCTTTGTTGAAACTTCTTATTTCAGAGTTTTGCGCAATTCTATTTCCGTAGGTTGAAATGATTTGATCGTTAGTTATATAATCGACGGTGTCATCTATGTTTTCAAATATTCTTTTTATATTGCATAGAAAAGTCATATGTGAATAATTATTTTGTGATAAATATGCGATACATTTCTGGATGCCTATTTTTCCAATATGAAATTGCTGGATTTTATTTAATGGCGTACTTATCGGCTTTAAATGTAAAATATATTGGCTTGTTGCTGGGTCTATTTCATCAACATAATCGAAAGGCCCATAGATATAGCTGTCATTTTGGATCAGGATTGTTTTTGTTAAGGGTTTTTCTGTTAAAATAATAACTGCTTCGTTAACATTAGGAAATGGAAGATCGTAAACTTGGCAGGCTAAAAGCCCTTTGATCTCTTCGCAAAAATTTGCTCTGGTGATATATTGGCAGTTCCCCTCTTTTTTCTCAAAATTTGTTGGAACACATGTTGCTGCAAAAAGTGAGGAGCTATACTTTTCACGTAATTCGCTATACCCCGCAGTAACGAAAACCTGTTCAGTTTCACAAAATAAACTTTCTTTATTAATTGGTACAATTTCACCATTACTCAAAATCTCAAAATACACTCTGAGTTTCCCTAGCTGATCTTCTCTTTCGTAGGAATATCCTTTTTCTATAGTGCATAGTACCTTTCTTTCGTGTGTTTGCATCTTGTCTCTCGTTGGCCTTAAGTATATGTCTAAAAATGAATCATAACATATCGTAAAATATATTCACCTATGATTTAATTTAATTTGATATTATTTTATTGAGTTCTTAGCTTTTCTATTTAAAATATTTAACTACAATCGATAAAATGAATGACTATATTATTCATTGAAGTATAAAACGGAATAAATTAAGCATTCATTTTACAAAAACGTGCCAATATATTTCAGGACTGGAAATATCCCTCAATCACCGCACAGATTATTACTTGTCATAATTCCGCCGTCCGGTGAGGTATAGCCGAGGCAACCGAGAATAGTGTCATAGAGTTCAACATGGCGATAGATATTACCTGTTTTGGCCTGTGTTCTGAGGTTTTTAAAAGCCTGAGCATTATTTGGGGCATCCAGGAATTTATCTGATGCCCAAACTATCAATGGCACACGGAATTGTTCCGGTGGCGCTATATGACGTGGTGTACCATGCAGATGGAAATCATCGTTGATCGATTCGCCGTGGTCTGAGGTGTAAAATACCAGCGCTTTTTTATCCCGTACCTGGTCGATGACGTTTTTGATAAAGTAATCGGTGTATAAAATGCTGTTATCAAATGCGTTGATGAGCTGTTCTTTGCTACAGTCATCATCGACGTTCATGCATTCCGGTTGATATTTGGCAAAACTGCGCGGATAACGTTGTGAATATAGATAGTGAGAGCCTTTAGTATGCAAGATGACCAGATGTTTGCCGTTTGGATGATGTTCCAGTGATTCTTTTAATTCATTAATTAACATCATATCGTCAACAGGCTTGCCATCGTTGCGGCTCTCAGAGGCGATCAGTTCACGGAAAGCAAAATTGTCCACCTCGGTCTTGTTATAAAACCAGACTTCACTTTGCATTGAAAAAAGTTCTGAGCTGAATCCCAATTTATGCATAACTGAGAATATGTTTTGTTCTTTCAGTGTGCGCTGGTCGTTATTTTTGGTACCCCCTTCGCGTACAAACATACAGCGCAGGGAAAGTTTGGTGGCGGTGTCGCAGGATTCACCTCGGAATGCGACCAGATTCGGTTCTTTGCTCAGAAGTGGGGTTGTATCGCGCTCATATCCCAATATTCCCATATGATCCCAACGCGCAGTTTCACCAATGATAAATATCATGTAGGTATCATTAATGCCTTGTGGAGCAACATAAGTGAACTTTTGTGTCGGATCAAACAGTTCATTCTGATTCAGATATTCGTCTGTCGCAGTCGTAATATATAACCCCAGTGCAGTCAGCCAGTTAGAAGGCAAGTAAGAGTGCGCAACCACACCGCCATAGCTTGGCATATCGACATTATTGAGCACGTCGTTAGCTTTTTGCTGAGTGTTCATCCAGTCCAGCGGAACCCATACCAGTAATGCCGCTATCAGCATGACTGCCAGTGATTTTATTCGCTGGCCGGGCGTTCGCAGTTGTTCAAGCAGAGTATTGGGTAAATTACCCGACCAGATAAGCAGTAATGGCAAGATACTGAGCAAAATTAGCCAGACGATAAAGTTGTAACCAACAACTTCAACGGATAAATCAATATCTGTAGTTAAAACGGAAGCAATAATGCCGTAGCCAATAACGACATTAAAGAAGGTCATGTAATAGCTGGCGGCAACCGAGAATAGAACTAATAAGCTGGCAGTAATACGGTAGAACCAGCGTCCACCTAAAGAAAGAAGACGTAACAGAAAAAAGGTAAATAGAATAATGGTGAAAGCTTTAATGCTGCCGGTAACTAACTTAGAAGTATGAATACCAACATGAGTCTCTTCAAAATGACGATAAAAAACCGATAGATTGAGAAAAATGCCGATATAGATCGCCAGTAATAGCGCTTGTATGGGATGTGGCAAAGATTTTATTTTTTTCATTAGCTTAGGAAACCTTGGTAAACTTAATTTGAAAAATGAGGCAAGCCTATAGATCATTCATTACTTAACGAATATTTGTGGTTATTTACAATTCTGGCTCCTTCATTTTTTCCACCCACCCATTAACAGCACATTTGTACAGTAAGAGTATCTTGAATTGCTGTGGTTATTTTTTGCAGATTGTCCTGACAAACGATAGTAAAAGCTATTAGTATTGAGACAATGATCACTTGGATTGATAACTATTTTCAGGGAAATATCAATGTTACATGTACTAACATGGCCTGATCTGTTTATTTGTATTTTTGCTGTTTTTTTTGCTTACTTGGTTTTTGGCATAGCTGGGTTTGGCTCTGCACTTATTGCCAGTCCGATTCTGGCGCTTTATATCCCTGTAGCAAAAATTGTTCCTCTACTTGCGTTGATAGATTTAACCGCCGCAGTGATTAATGTTGCCAGAGATGGCAGAAGAGCTGAGTTTAGTGAGCTCAAGCTAATTGTTCCGTTAATGATTATCGGTAGCTTGATTGGTGCAGCCATTTTATTAATGGCCCGACCTGATGTTTTGGTTCTGGTATTAGGATTATTTGTTGTTTTCTATTCACTTTATTCATTATTTTCTGGTAAAGCCTATCGTCAATTCCCGGTGAAAGCGGCGATTCCATTTGGCTTGGGGGGCGGTGTTTTCAGCGCATTATTTGGTAGTGGTGGTTTTCTTTATGCCATCTATTTGGCCGGGCGGATACCCGATAAGGAAGCTTTCCGAATTACTCAGACGACTTTAATTGGTTTCAGTACTCTGACAAGAGTGATTATTTTTGTTGTCCTGGGTATTTATCTGGATAGTTCACTCTTGTTATTAATACTGGCATTGATCCCAGCTATGTTGTTGGGAATTTATTTAGGCCGCAAGGTGACACTAAAAATTTCCAGAGAGACATTCCTGAGGTTTATCAATATTATTGTGCTAGTTTCAGGGTTAATGCTGATATATCGTTATATATTTACCTATTGAAATAGTAACTAATAAAAATTTATTTGTTTTGTATAATATCATTGAATTGTTATTTCGATTCATTTCGCATTTATTTTCTCTGTTTTTTGCTGGAGGGGTAGGCATAAATAAATGAATAGTCGTCATTACAGGAATAGCCATTTCTTCGCTATTTTTATTATTACCAATAGTATCGCTGTCATTGGTATTGTAATTGGTTTGACTATCCCAATGGTAGCGTGACGATTGAATAACCTCTTACTTTAACTTAATTAAAAAGGAACTTTTTGTGCCGATATCTTTTAGCCCTAAAGTCGGGGAGATCCTTGAATGTAACTATGGGAGTTATCCCATTGGTAATGATGGTGCTGTTGTGGCAAATTTTTATGACGGCCACATGCCACCTGAAATGGTGAAGAACCGTCTGGTAGTGGTGCTTAATGGTAAGATAAACGGAAATGCTTGTATCGTGGTTCCTTTGTCAACAACGTGTGACGTAGATAAGCTACGGCGTGGTATGCACGTAGAAATCGCAGAGGGAATCATTGAAGGGGTAAGATATTTCGATCAGCAAACCCGCTGGGCTAAAACTGATCTCGTTCAGCAGGTAAGTCGCATGCGCCTTAGCAGGCCGCGAACTGTCCGTGGATACCTGAATCAATGCTTGTCGAGAGAACTTGTAGCAGAAATACAAAGTGCGGTTATCAAATCCATCAATGCAAGCTGGATGCTATCAGATTCTTGACTTGTTTTAAAATAACTGTTGACGATTTCGTCAAAATCCACGATGATACAGCGGTAGCCCATTGAGGCCCTTTAAAGATTTATTCCCCATTGAGGGACCTGCAAAGCCCAGTTGATATGCTGGGCTTTTGCCATTCTACGGCAAGTAAAAACGCTGGTTAACATTTTTTCCCGCTTTAGGCCTTTCTGTTAGACCCACCAAGCTTGTTCCTCACAGGTAGTATCCTGAATCCTTATGGGAAATAACACTATTTTTGGTAATTGGGCTTAGTGCTTAACATGGTTGTACTGCGGAACAGCATTTATATAGACGCAGTGTTGAAACAACTAAAGGTAGAGGATCAGATTTGCGAAATGATGAGGTCAGAGCCAACACCTTACAAATATATCAAGGTAGCTAAAGTCAAATGACCAGGTAGCAATGAGAACTGTCAATTTTTTTCGGCAGGTGAATGTTGTGCAGGAATTTATGGTTTGAAGTGAATTTGTAAGGATGAAATTATAAATTTCTGTTCAAATGCCCCCATAGTGCCGTTTTAGTAAGTTTTTAACGAGAAAAACATGACAATAAACAGACCGCTTTTTTTGTGTTAAATAGTACTGTTAGCTCTTGATTCCAACACCATAATCACTGGATAATCTTTCACCTCAAATTCTCTCGCCATTTTTTATTCTGAAAGCCAAACGATTGCTTTTATGGTTTGTGAAACCGATTGGTGCAATATTCATTATTGTTATTAAGTAAGGTAATCGTTTTCGTTTGGCAGAAAGCGGGGAAATACATGAATATAATGCAGAGGAACAACATGATGTCCGGCACTCAGGCACCAGCTAAATGCAAGCTGGATAAATATTTTAAATTGACCGAACGCGGAACAACGGTACGCCGTGAAATTCTGGCAGGGCTCACGACTTTCCTGGCGATGGTTTACTCAGTCATCGTTGTGCCGGGTATGTTAGGGCAAGCCGGGTTTCCTCATACCGCTGTCTTTATTGCGACTTGTTTGGTTGCTGGTTTTGGCTCTTTGTTAATGGGGCTTTGGGCTAACCTGCCAATGGCTATCGGTTGTGCAATTTCATTGACTGCATTTACCGCTTTTAGTTTGGTTTTGGGGCAGCAAATCAGTATTCCGGTTGCGCTCGGTGCGGTATTCCTGATGGGCTGTTTGTTTACGGTGATTTCTGTTACCGGTATTCGCTCCTGGATTTTGCGCAATATACCCATGGGCATTGCGCATGGTGCGGGGATTGGTATTGGGCTGTTTTTGTTACTGATTGCCTCAAATGGCGTTGGTTTGATCATTAAGAACCCGTTGGAAGGTCTGCCTGTTGCTCTGGGTTCATTCACCTCTTTTCCAGTTATGATGACTTTGCTTGGTCTGGCGGTTATTTTCGGCCTGGAAAAATTGAAAGTTCCAGGTGGTGTGCTACTGGTGATTGTGGTGATTTCTGTTCTCGGGCTGATTTTTGATCCGGCGGTGAAATATCAAGGATTCTTTAAAGTACCCAACTTGGGAGATGACGGCCTGTCTCTGATTTTTAGTATGGATATTATGGGAGCTTTGCAGCCGATTGTATTACCCAGTGTGCTGGCACTGGTAATGACCGCCGTATTTGATGCCACCGGCACAATCCGCGCAGTGGCAGGGCAAGGGAATCTGTTGGATAAGGGCGGGCAGATTATTAATGGCGGTAAAGCGCTGACTGCCGATTCTGTCAGCAGTATTTTTGCCGGTGCTATCGGTGCCTCTCCGGCTGCGGTATATATCGAATCAGCGGCGGGTACCGCAGCAGGGGGTAAAACAGGTTTAACTGCAACAGTTGTCGGTATCTTGTTCTTGTTAATTTTGTTCCTTTCTCCACTTTCATATCTTGTACCAGCGTATGCGACTGCGCCGGCGCTGATGTATGTCGGTTTGCTGATGCTGAGTAATGTCAGAAAGCTGGATTTCGAGGATTTTGTTGGCGCGATGTCCGGTATGCTCTGTGCGGTCTTTATTGTTCTGACTTGCAATATTGTCACTGGCATTATGCTGGGTTTCGGTTCTTTGGTTATTGGCCGTGTCTGTTCCGGTGAATGGCGTAAGTTAAATGTCGGTACAGTAATGATCACGATCGCTTTAGTAGTATTTTATGCTGGTGATTGGGCTATTTGATTGATTAAAAAGTGCGTAAGGTGTGTCCATGCTGGCACACTTTGCCATTTCTTGCGATTACTTTTAAATTCTTAATTATTTCACCGCTATTTATCTGATTAGTTTACAATATTCCTGCAATTCTTTCGGATACGACTCAGCATGTATCTACCTTTTTCGATTGATTCAGCTATTTTAGCATTAAGATCTATTCTCACTGTTTTTGTTTTGACGGGAAGAAAAAAGTCTCAATCTGTATATCAACGGTTTTCAGGTAAATTGTAAGGGCAACATGGAAATATTCTTTACTATTCTGATTTTGATTTTGGTGGTTTCAGTCTCTGGCGTTCTGACTAAGGTGATTCCATTCCGTATGCCTCTGCCGTTAGTGCAAATTGCAATGGGTGCATTGCTGGCCTTTCCGCATTTTGGCTTACATGTTACTTTCGATCCTGAGCTGTTTCTTGTCCTGTTAATCCCTCCTTTGTTATTCGTTGATGGTTGGAAAACGCCAACCAGAGAGTTTTTCCACTACGGAAGGGAAATTTTTATACTGATGCTGGTATTGGTGCTGGTGACTGTTATCGGTATTGGTTATCTAATTTACTGGCTGATGCCAGGCATTCCATTAATTGCTGCCTTTGCCCTTGCCGCTGTGCTATCGCCAACGGATGCAGTGGCTTTATCATCCATTGTCGGAAAAGGGCGTATGCCTAAGCGCATGATGAGTGTGATGGAAGGGGAAGCGTTAATGAATGATGCTTCCGGTCTGGTGGCCTTAAAGTTCGCTGTCGCGATAGCGATGGGAACGATGGTATTTACTGTTACCGGCGCGACTATCGAATTCTTCAAAGTTGCTATCGGCGGTTTGTTATCGGGTATTGCGGTGACTTGGTTGTACAGTAAATCCCTGCGTTTGATGAACAGCTGGAGTGGTGGCGATCCGGCGACTCAAATTGTTTTCATGCTGCTGCTGCCCTTTGCTTCTTATTTGATTGCCGAACATATTGGTGTTTCCGGTATCCTTGCCGCCGTCGCTGCGGGTATGACTATCAGTAAATCTGGCGTTATCCGTAACGCGCCGTTGGCGATGCGTTTGCGGGCCGATAGTGTCTGGTCAATGCTGGAGTTTGTGTTTAACGGCTTGGTATTTATCATGTTGGGCCTGCAATTACCGGGGATCTGGCAAACTTCCGTTGTACAGGCAGAGCTTGATCCAACCGTTGAAACCTGGATGCTATTTGCTGCGGTAGCTGTGATTTATGTTGCGCTTTTACTGCTGCGTTTTTGTTGGTTGTGGTTGATGAAGAATATCAGCAAAACCTTTATGAAAAAAAATCCACTGGATTTCGCTAGTTATACCACCCGTGAGTTATGGTTGGCGTCTTTTGCTGGTGTTCGTGGGGCAATCACACTCGCTGGTGTTCTGTCTGTTCCTTTGTTCCTGACTGATGGTACGCCATTCCCAGCTCGTTATCAGCTTATCTTTATTGCGGCAGGTGTCATCCTGTTTTCTCTGTTAATTGGGGTTATCTCTTTGCCATTCCTGTTACGGGGAATTCAAGCTTCCGATAAACAGGCAAATATCAGTGAAGTGCGAATGGCGCGGGCAGCAATGGCAGAAGTGGCTATTGTCAGTATGAATAAGATGGAAGAACGCCTTTCTGTCAGCCCAGAAGAGCAATTGGATGCTGAGGTTATTACCGAAGTTGCTTCCAGGGTAATTGGTCATTTGCGTCGCCGTACGGTGGGGCAGGATGAGATAGAACATAACCTGCTGGTGGAAGATTTGGAGCGTCGTTTCCGTCTGACTGCGTTAAGAGCAGAACGCGGTGAGTTATATCATCTGCGCGCAACCAGAAAAATCAACAATGAGACTCTTCAGACTTTGTTGCATGATTTGGATTTACTGGAGGCTTTACTGGTAGAGAAAGAGCACTGATACCCTGTGATTCACGGGCTGTCACTACAATCTTGCCGATTGTGCCATTCAACCTGATTGGTGGATATCTCACCTGTCAGGCTGATAGCCCATTTGCTTGGTTTGCCGGTGTTGGTTTTCCCACCGGAACCTTGGCAATGATGAATAATATCTTGGTTCCGGTGGGATGGGTGATAAATTTACCATTGGAGGAGGTTTGCTTGTTGCGTTGTTATGGAGTCACCAACGCTTGATCTTGCAATTCCCTTCACGAATGGCAGATTATCCATCGCGTGCTGGCGTGCGGAATGGATAAATGCGTTAATCTCAGGCTGGCGTTGTTCACCTTCACGGACGGCAGCATACAATCTGCTCCATAAACCTTCTCCCAGCGTTTTCGTTACCACTAATCCTTGCCGTTCAAATGTTTCAACAACCCAGTGTGGCAGAGCGGCGATCCCCATACGGGCAGCGACCATTTGAATCAGTAACAGCGTGTTATCCACATTTTTCAGGGTGGGGATGACGCCGGCTGGTTGCAAGAAACGTCGCCAAATATCAAATCGTTGGCGCTGAACGGGATAGATCATCAACGTCTCATCAATTAAATCCTTTGGCTGAATGTGCAGCCTATTTGCCAGAGGATGATCTGGGGCAACAATCAATTTGACCTCATAATCAAATAGCGGCGTGTAGTACAGATCGCTATCAGGAAGGATATCTGATGTCAGAACAACATCTAATTCCCGTTTCAGTAGTGCAGGCTGTGGATCAAAAGTGACGCCGGATTTGAAATCCACATTGACCTGTGGCCAGGTTTCACGGAAATTCTTGAGTGCGGGTGTTAGCCATTGAATACAACTATGGCATTCAATAGCGATACGCAAATTGGTCTGGCCCGGCTCTTTGCATTCGCGCAGTGCGTTTTGGACCAGTGGGAGAACTTGTTCTGCCAACCGTAATAAAACTTCACCCTGTGGTGTGAAACGAAGTGGTTGACTTTTACGGATAAACAATCGAAAGCCAAGGCGGTGTTCAAGATCACTGAATTGATGAGACAAGGCGGATTGTGTCTGATGCAAGTGATTGGCCGCTGCTGCTAATGAACCACAATGACTCAATGATTGTAATGTTTTTAAATGTTTTATTTCGATCATGAGAAACCTTCAGGATGATAATGAATAAATTGCGCTTGTGGTTTATACCTTACCTGTTGATTATGGATGTGTAAACATCTAGACGGCTAAAAATGACGGGATAATGAAATGACGATTATTAATCACACACTTGGCTTTCCACGTATCGGTTTAAAAAGAGAATTAAAAAAGGCTCAGGAAAATTATTGGGCAGGGAAAATTTCTCAGCAAGAATTATTGGAAACTGGCCGTGAGTTACGTGCCCGTCACTGGGAACAACAGAAGCAGGCTGGTGTTGATTTAGTGCCGGTTGGTGATTTCGCCTGGTATGATCATGTTCTGACCACCAGCTTATTGCTGGGTAATGTACCACCGCGTCATCAGAATGCAGATGGCATTATTGATCTGGATACACTATTCCGCATTGCCCGCGGTCGTGCACCGACTGGTGAGCCTGCTGCTGCCGCAGAAATGACTAAATGGTTTAATACTAACTACCATTATATTGTGCCGGAATTTCAGCAAGGCCAGGAATTTAAACTGAGTTGGACTCAGTTACTGGAAGAAGTGGATGAGGCTTTGGCTCTGGGTCATAAAGTGAAACCCGTTTTACTGGGACCGGTGACTTACCTGTGGTTGGGTAAAGTGAAAGGTCAGGTGTTTGATCGCCTCTCTTTACTGAAAGATATTCTTCCTGTTTATCAGCAAGTGTTAGCTGAGTTAGCTAGACGTGGTATTGAATGGGTTCAGATTGATGAACCTGCTCTGGTGCTGGAATTGCCGCAAGAGTGGCTGGCAGCTTATCCGGTTGCTTATCAGGCACTTCAGGGGCAGGTTAAATTGTTGCTGACTACCTACTTCGATAGTATTGGTCACAACCTGGAGATCATTAAATCTCTGCCTGTACAGGGGTTGCATGTGGATCTGGTTGCCGGTAAAGATGATGTTGCGCAGTTGCATGAGTCACTACCAAAAGAGTGGCTGCTTTCCTTGGGTGTAATTAATGGCCGTAACGTATGGCGTGCTGATTTAACTGCTAAATATCAGTTGATTAAACCACTGGTAGAGAGTCGTACACTGTGGATTGGTTCATCTTGTTCTCTTCTGCACAGCCCTATCGATCTGAATGATGAAACAGCTCTTGATGCAGAGGTGAAAAGCTGGTTTGCGTTCGCATTGCAGAAATGTGAGGAATTGGCTCTGCTGGCTGCGGCGTTGAGTCAGCCAGAAGGCAGTAAACAAGCAGAGTTGGATGCTTACAGTGCACCAATCCGTGCCCGCCGTGAATCTAAGCGGGTGAATAATCAGACTGTTACTCATCGTCTTGCCGCTATTGAGCCACAGGATAGTGAACGTAATCAACCCTATCCACAGCGTGCGGAGGTACAGCGTCAGCGCTATAACTTGCCATTGTGGCCAACAACAACGATTGGATCATTCCCGCAAACCACGGAAATCCGCGGCTTGCGTCTGGATTTCAAAAAAGGCCGGGTAGATGGCGCCAGCTATCGCACCAACATTTGTGAACATATCAAGCAGGCAATCAATGAACAGGAACGTTTAGGATTGGATGTATTGGTTCATGGTGAAGCTGAACGTAACGACATGGTGGAATACTTCGGTGAACACTTTGACGGCTTTGTTTTTACGCAGAATGGCTGGGTTCAAAGTTATGGCTCCCGTTGTGTTAAGCCACCGGTGATTATTGGTGATATCAGCCGCCCTGAAGCTATCACGGTAGAGTGGGCTAAATATGCTCAATCGCTGACGGATAAACCTGTCAAAGGGATGTTAACCGGGCCGGTGACGATCCTCTGCTGGTCATTCCCAAGGGAAGATGTCAGCCGTGAGACTATCGCTAAACAGATTGCATTGGCACTGCGTGATGAAGTGGACGATTTGCAGAAAGCCGGCATTGGTATCATCCAGATTGATGAGCCGGCATTGCGTGAAGGTTTACCACTGCGCCGCGAAGAGTGGCAGGCATATCTTGATTGGGCTGTAGATGCATTTAAATTGAGTGCAGCAATTGCCGAAGATGACACACAGATTCACACTCATATGTGTTATTGCGAGTTTAATGACATCATGCCTTCCATTGCGGCACTGGATGCGGACGTGATCACCATTGAAACTTCCCGTTCAGATATGGAGTTGCTGGATTCATTTGAAAATTTCTCTTATCCGAATGAGATCGGGCCAGGTGTTTATGATATTCATTCACCTAACGTACCCAGTGTTGAATGGATTGAAGCATTGTTACGTAAAGCGGCTGATCGTATTCCGGTTGAACGTTTGTGGGTTAACCCGGATTGCGGCCTGAAAACCCGTGGCTGGACTGAAACCCGTCAGTCACTGGCAAACATGGTACAGGCGGCGAAACGTCTCCGCGAATCAGTAAAATAACTCAATCTAGTCATTTGCCCATCACCTTTATTGGTGATGGGCTTTTTCATAAATAATCTTTCTCTGAGGTGTTTGTCGCCTAATGGTGCCTCCTTTGTAATCAAATTTTTTGTAACTTATATATATATTCCATATTGATATTGGAAAAAATACGTTTTATTAACAAAATACCCGTGCCGTAACAAGATGATAACTGGAAGCATTGTAATAGAAACTAAATAATTAAAGGGAGAATTATATGGATGTTAATAATTTGCAAGGTAAGAAAAGTAGCTCTCGAAGAAATTTTCTAAAAAATAGTGCTGCTATCACGGCTACAGCTGCGCTTGCTCCAATTGGCTTGGCCCGTGCAGAAGGAAAATTATCGCCACAAAATGGAATTGGTGTATGTACGCTTGCACCCGAACAGATATCAGGGCCATATTTTCGAAATAGTAAAATTGTAAGACGGGATATTACCGATTCAGAAGCAGGAATACCTTTTTTATTAAAAGTGACTATTCTGGATCAGAAAACATGTAAGCCGGTTGATAAATTATTTGTTGATATTTGGCACTGCAATAGTCGGGGAAAATATTCTGGTTGGAGTTATATAAGTCCTGATATACCACCTAACGCCGGTGAAATATCGGGTATCAACAGAACTGATGATAAAGTTTTTCTAAGAGGGGCTCAACAATCGGATAAAAGTGGCGTGGTCAATTTTACCACTATTTATCCAGGATTTTATGTTGGTAGAGCAACTCACATTCATATTGCGATTAGACAGATTAGCAAAGATATAAATGAAGAAGAACATTTTGCCTTTGTTGGTCAAATGTACTTTCCTGAAAAGATCAATACAGAGGTTTATAAATATGATTTGTATTCAAAACGGAGGGTAATCAGAACAAAAAATCATGAGGACGAGTATTTCAAAAATATGAATGGTCATCTTTCAGAAATAAAAGTAACAAAAATAGACGAATCTGATATTAATCGTGGGATCCTGGGTGAAATAATTCTGTCAGTAGACTTGGAGAATATATCCAATTTCATAACTAAAGATGATTTATATTCCCATACGGTGTGACAGGTTTTGTTGAATAAACTAAATTTCAATATAATAACAGTCGAAATTATAAAGTAACCTATGTAAATGGCATATTGATTAATAATTTAAAAGAATATCAGGTGCTTGATAGTTACATACGGACATTGTGCAGGCACAGAGAGGATTATCTTTACTGTTTGGTTAATATTATCCAATAGATCGTATTTCTCTGTGCCTGTCACTTTTGTGGAAAGTGTTTAACTGCGCGAGCAGAATATTAAATTAATGAGTTGCACCTCCACTGATGACGATATCCTCACTGTTTTTTAATGCTTCATCGATGGCGATTTCCAGTGCTGTTATTACTGTTTCCAGTGCCATACTCGGTGAGCCATAGAACCGTACTGCCTGCTCAGGCAGATAAGGGATATGGATAAAACCACTGCGTATTTCAGGATTGGTGTTCGTCAGATAATGCAGCAAGCCATACATGACATGATTGCAGACGAAAGTACCTGCGGTCTGTGAAATTGAAGCTGGAACACCTGCTTCATGTAAACCTTTGACCATTGCATTGATCGGTAACGTAGCAAAATAAGCGGCGGGACCGGTTGCTACGATCGGCGTATTAATAGGCTGGTTACCTTGATTATCAGGAATGCGTGCATCGTTGATATTAATTGCCACGCGCTCCACGGTGATATCAGCTCTACCACCCGCCTGTCCCATGGCAATCACCAGATCAGGTTGGACATCATTAATAGCCGCATACAAGTAAGTTAGGGAGACATCGAATACGCATGGAAGCTGGCGTGCTTCTATACGCGCTCCACACAATGTGCGCCCTTGCAACTGCTTGACTGCTTCCCATGATGGATTAATCGTTTCATTGTCGAAAGGCTCAAAACCTGTAATTAAAACGGTTTTCTGTCTTGCCATAGGTAGTACTCCTGTATGATGGAAAGGTTCTAATATGTTTTAAACAATATATATCCTATTAAAGGGTGACGGTGATATTTATATTTGGTAATTGTTTTATTTTTGTTGAAATATAAAGAGAATATGATGAAAGATAATAAATAAAATTTCCTTGTTAATTATGGAGTAAAATGAATTTGATTTTTAAATATGTTTTTCATAGGAAAATTTACCGTGAAAATCATTTGGATTATTGAACTGTTACTTGTAAATATTATGACGTAAATTTTAACAACAGTGGTTATTTTTATTTTTGGGAATTAACGGTTATTGGAATATATTCTGTTCCCTGCGTTGTTTGAATCATAAATATAATTAAATAATTGGCTATTTATTCCATATACTAGCGTATTCAGTTTAGCTTATGGCAGAAAGGGAACGCCGGGTTCTTTATTTTTGAGTTTGTGATTACTATTTAGGCATGTGTTAATTTTTTTCTTTGTAATAGTTCGCTTATTTTTACTCATTTTACGATTATTTTGTGACTTACATCTCAAAATAATGTACGTTTTTCTTTTTTATCTTACTTCGAAGTGATATTTATCACTAAAAGATGTCTAAATGCTCAATACAGTAGATTTCAACCCATTTCGTTATAAATTCTTCCCTTTGAGGAGTCTGATATGTCTGATGTATTTCACTTAGGTCTGACCAAAAGCGACCTGCAAGGCGCAACTTTAGCTATTGTTCCGGGTGATCCGAAACGTGTGGAAAAAATTGCAAGATTGATGGATAACCCAGTTTATCTTGCTTCTTTGCGTGAATTCACGTCGTGGCGCGCAGAAATTGATGGTAAAGCAGTTATTGTATGCTCCACGGGCATTGGTGGCCCGTCAACATCCATTGCTGTTGAAGAATTAGCACAATTGGGGGTTCGTACTTTCTTACGTATCGGGACAACAGGGGCAATCCAGGAAAATATCAATGTTGGGGATGTGCTGGTAACCACGGCTGCTGTTCGTTTGGATGGTGCCAGCTTGCATTTTGCTCCGATGGAATTCCCGGCGGTTGCCGATTTTGACTGTACAACTGCACTGTATGAAGCGGCAAAAGATTCTGGTGCAACGACACATGTGGGTGTAACCGCTTCTTCCGATACTTTCTATCCTGGTCAGGAACGCTACGATACCTATTCTGGCCGTGTTGTCAGCCGTTTTAAAGGCTCAATGGCTGAATGGCAGGCGATGGGGGTCATGAACTATGAAATGGAATCTGCAACTTTGTTGACTATGTGTGCAAGCCAGGGGCTGCGTGCAGGTATGGTTGCCGGTGTCATCGTTAACCGTACTCAGCAGGAAATTCCTGATGTTGAGCTACTTAAGAAAACAGAAAGTAACGCATTAGGGATCGTGGTCGAAGCTGCTCGTCGTTTGTTGTAAATAATACTTGTTGGGCCGGAATATTCCGGCTCACTCTTCTTTTAAACAGAAATCTGTTAATGTTTTAAAATTTACAACTAATTAAGAGTCATCATGATAACTACATCTTTATTGCACCCATCAGTACTTCCCCTCCATGGCGGGATTAATTTTCGTGATTTAGGGGGTAAAACGGTAGCCAGTGGTGGGAAAATTAAATCAGGTTTACTTTTTCGCTCTGGTGCTTTGGATCGTTTAACAGAAAAAGACCAATCTTTCCTGACAAATAAAAACCTCTTTCAAATCATAGATTATCGTGACATAGGTGAAATAGAAGATAAACCTGATCAGGTATGGCATGGGGCTGATTATCACCATGCTCCTGCCAATCCATTATCCAAGGAGGTGAATGCGAATCTGGAAAAATTGACATCAAAGATGTTGGAACAATTTAATCCGCAGTCATTTATGTTCCGTCTTTATAAATTACTGCCTTTGAAAAATGCGGCCTATAAGCTATTAGTTAAATTGCTGCAACAACCGGAAAAGGGTGGGATAGTACAACATTGTGCGGTAGGTAAAGACAGAACGGGTGTGGGCTCTGCCTTGGTATTGTTTGCACTTGGAGCCGATTTAGATACAGTAATGGAAGATTATTTGGTGACGAACACCACGTTGGCACCTTACCGTGAGTATTTGTTAAATGAACACGCGAAAACCATGAGTGATGATATGGTTGAGAAATTCGCTTATGTCTATTCTGTCAGAGAAGAATTTTTAATAGCAGCGCTAAGTAGTATTAACCAGAATTATGGCAGTGTAAATGTATGGTTGGAGAAAGATCTTGGCCTTGATTTTTCTGCCCGTCAGAAATTACAAGGTTATTTCCTTGAATAAGAAGTTGGTTTAATTCTGGTTAATACAACAGTGGTTAAATTGAATGTGGTATTAATCAATACAGGAATTTGAATTTGAGTCTTCATGAAATAGTTGAGTTGGTAATCGCTTTTGTTAAAGCACACGATACCTGGATCATGCCGATTGTTTTCTTACTTGCTTTTGGTGAATCTCTGGCTTTTTTCTCCTTGTTATTGCCTGCAACGATCATACTGCTTGGATTAGGTGCATTAATAGGTGAAAGTGGCCTTAATTTCTGGCCAATCTGGTTGGCTGCGGCGATAGGAGCCTTTTTAGGCGATTGGGTATCCTATATCGCCGGTGCGCATTTTAAAGGTGATGTTGGTAAAATCTGGCCGATTTCCCGTAAACCACAATTGCTGACACGAGCGCATAATTTCTTTGAGCGATGGGGCATTTGGAGCATTTTCCTTGGTCGGTTTTTTGGGCCATTCCGTGCAATTGTGCCATTGGTGGCAGGTATTTGTACCATGCCGTTGCGGTACTTCCAGATTGCCAATATCTGTTCCGCACTTATCTGGTCTTTTGGGGTATTAGCCCCGGGTGCCTTTGGTTTGCAATGGTTAGCTCAATGGATAAGTTAATTGAGAGCGGCTTCGCAGATTGAGTCACTTGTGTAAATCAACATGGACATCTATACAGTGTTAATTTAACTTAGCTGGTCGAAGAATGTAACAGAGGAAATACAGGTGGATATCCAGTTGTTATATACGTTGATTGGCGTTCTTGGTGGCCTGTTGAGCGGTGGGGCTCTCGTCTGGCTCTCCATTCATCAACGTATTCAGCAGCAAGAATTGGAGTTACGGGAACTGAGCAGTCAGCTTGCCGTTGCTAATGAAAAACTTGAGCAGTCTGTTTACTGGCGGGTTGAATGTGAGCAACTGAACCAAGAATTACGGGCTCAGAGAGAAATCAATAACGTGCAAGAATCTGAGTTGCGCGAAGTGACTACACGTCTGGAAGAGAGCCGTCTTGCTGCTGAAGAGAAACAGCGGTTATTGATCAACAGTGAACTACGCCTGAATACCCAATTTGAAAACCTGGCTAACCGTATTTTTGAACAAACAGGTCGTCGTACTGACGAACAAAACCGGCAGAGTCTCAATAGTCTTCTGGCTCCATTCCGTGAACAACTTGATGGTTTTCGCCGTCAGGTACAGGAGAGTTTTGGTCAGGAAGCCCGTGAACGGCATACTCTTGCACATGAAATCCGTAACTTGCAGCAACTGAACGTTCAAATGGCGAAAGAAGCAGTCAATCTGACCAATGCACTTAAAGGTGACAACAAAATTCAGGGAGATTGGGGGGAAGTGGTGCTGGCTCGCATTCTGGAAGCTTCTGGTTTACGGGAAGGACATGAATTTCGTACTCAGGTGAATATTAAGGCAGAGAGTAACAGCCGCTTCCAACCCGATGTTATTGTTCATTTGCCGCAAGGGAAAGATGTGGTGATTGATGCCAAAATGTCGCTGGTCGCTTATGAGCGTTATTTTAATAGTGAAGATCAACACCAGCGGGAATCAGCCCTTCAAGAGCATATCAGCTCAATTAAAGGTCATATCCGTGGTTTGAGCCGTAAAGATTACCAGCAGTTGCCTGGGTTGAAATCGCTGGATTATGTACTGATGTTTATTCCGGTTGAACCTGCTTATTTGGTTGCACTCAATAGGGCACCTGAGCTGCTTGATGAGGCACTTAAACACAATATTATGCTGGTTAGCCCATCAACATTGTTAGTTGCTGTGCGTACTATCAATAACTTGTGGCGCTATGAATATCAAAGCCAGAATGCGCGTTTAATCGCGGATAAGGCATCCCGTATGTACGATAAGATGCGTTTGTTTGTTGATGATATGCAAGGCTTAGGGCAAAGCCTGGATAAAGCCCAAGTTAATTATCGGTTGGCAATGAACAAGCTCACAGAGGGGCGTGGTAATTTGATAAGCCAGGCTGAGGGGTTTCGTAAGTTAGGGGTTGAGGTGAAACGTTCTATTGATCCTGAATTGGCTAATAAGGCCAACCAACCATCCTGTGCTAATGATTAACGCCAGGATAGGGTTTTATCTGAAAGGCTGATACACTTTTATAACAGTTTGAATAAAAAACGGGCAGATAACATGGTAGACCAAACAAAACAAACCACACATTTTGGTTTCCGCACCGTAGCCAAAGATGAAAAAGAAGGTATGGTAGCCGAAGTATTTCATTCCGTTGCGGCAAAATACGATTTAATGAATGATTTGATGTCGTTTGGCATTCATCGTATTTGGAAACGTATGGCTATTAATGCTAGTGGTGTTCGCCGAGGCCAGAGAGTCCTTGATTTAGCTGGCGGTACCGGAGATCTGGCCGCCAAGTTTTCCCGTATAGTGGGTGAAAAGGGTGACGTTGTTCTTGCTGATATCAATGAGTCTATGTTGAAGATTGGGCGTGAGAAATTACGTGATACCGGTATTGTTGGTAATGTCAGCTATGTGCAGGCTAATGCGGAAGCGTTGCCTTTCCCTGATAACTATTTTAATTGCATCACTATTTCTTTCGGTTTGCGTAATGTCACTGAAAAAGAAAAAGCCCTGCGTTCTATGTTTCGGGTTTTGAAACCGGGCGGGCGCTTATTGGTGCTTGAGTTCTCTAAACCGTTGCTCGCACCATTAAGCAAAGCTTATGATACATACTCTTTCCATGTACTGCCAAAAATTGGTCAGGTTTTTGTGCAGGATGCTAACAGTTATCGTTACCTGGCGGAATCCATCCGTATGCATCCTGATCAGGAAACACTTAAAACCATGATGGAAAATGCGGGTTTTGAACAGGTGACTTATACCAATATGACCGGCGGCATTGTTGCACTACACAGAGGTTTTAAATTCTGAGATGGAAAAACCATCACTGAGTACAGCTATTAATTCCACACTTATGCCGATCTTAACCGCAGTGATGGAAAGATCATTGAATCACCTGTTGTACCGCGAACCTGTATTAAGACCTGCCCGTATGCGGCTGGTGGGCAAAGTTTTGTCGATTGAACTGCAAGAAATGAATACACCACTCACATTAGTATTCAGTGAAAAACAAGTGGATGTATTGAGTCAATGGGCTGGAACTGCCGATTGCACGGTTAAAACTAACTTTGCTGCTTTGCTTAAGCTACGGGATCGCCAACAAATTTCCAGGTTGCTCAATAGCGGTGAAATGGTTATTGAAGGGGATATGCAGGTTATTCAGCAATGGTCTGCTTTGTTGGATATGGTTGAATGGGATTTGGCCCATTATCTTTCCCCTTATTTCGGGGATATCGCTGCTGAAGGTATCAGCCAGGCTATTAAAAAAGGATTTCAGTTTGTTTCCGGTTCAATAACATGTCAGAAAAATTATCTGGTGGAAACATTAACCGAAGAGTGGAAACTGGCACCAAATGCGCTTGAAGTGGCTTATTTCAGTGAAGAAGTCAGCGTGTTGACCAAAGATATCAATCAAATAGAACAACGATTGGCAGTATTAGAGGAAAAATATGACTCCAGGTGAATTAAGGCGTCTTTATTTGATCATACGGGTTTTTCTTTCTTACGGATTGGATGAGCTGATTCCTCGAATTCGCTTAACTTGGCCTCTTCGTTTTGGGCGTTATTTGTTGTTTTGGATCCCGAATAGACATAAAGATAAACCGCTTGGGGAGAGGCTGCGACTTGCCTTACAAGAGCTAGGGCCTGTCTGGATCAAATTTGGACAGATGCTTTCAACACGGCGTGATCTTTTTCCTCCGGCAGTAGCTGATCAACTGGCATTGTTGCAGGACCGGGTTGCCTCTTTCGACGGTGCTCTGGCTCGTCAATATATTGAAGCCTCTTTGGGGGGGACGCTGGAAACCTGGTTTGATAATTTTGAACCTGTAGCTTTGGCCTCTGCTTCAATTGCACAGGTACATACTGCCCGGTTAAAAGAGAATGGTCAGGAAATTGTTATCAAAGTTATCCGTCCTGATATTCTGCCGATTATCAAAGCGGATATTCGGTTAATGTACCGCCTGGCTAATTGGGTACCTATGCTGTTGCCTGATGGACGTCGCTTACGCCCTCGTGAAGTAGTGCGGGAATACGAAAAGACGTTGATTGATGAGCTGAATTTACTGCGTGAAGCCGCTAATGCAATTCAGCTTCGCCGTAATTTCGAAAATAGCTCAATGCTTTATGTACCGGAAATTTATTCTGATTATTGTCGTGAAAATGTTTTGGTGATGGAACGGGTTTATGGTATTCCGGTTTCTGATATTGAAGCACTGGAAGCGCAGAATACCAATATGAAATTGCTGGCTGAACGGGGAGTACAGGTCTTTTTTACTCAAGTCTTTCGTGACAGTTTCTTCCATGCGGATATGCATCCGGGAAATATTTTTATCAGCTATGAACATCCTGAAGATCCGTTTTATATTGGCATTGATTACGGCATTGTTGGTTCGCTTAACAAAGATGATAAACGTTATCTGGCGGAAAATTTTATCGCTTTCTTTAATCGTGATTACCGAAAAGTTGCCGAACTTCATGTGGATTCAGGTTGGGTTCCCAGTGATACGAATGTTGAAGACTTCGAATTTGCAATCCGTACAGTCTGTGAGCCAATATTTGAGAAGCCACTGGCGGAAATTTCATTTGGTCATGTTCTTCTGAATCTATTTAATACTGCCCGCCGTTTTAATATGGCAGTGCAGCCTCAGTTAGTGCTTCTACAAAAAACGCTTTTGTATGTAGAAGGGTTAGGACGACAGCTCTATCCACAACTTGATTTGTGGAAAACAGCAAAACCATTTCTGGAGGAGTGGTTACATAGCCAGGTTGGATTGCCGGCTATTATTCGGGCGTTGAAAGAAAAAGCGCCTTATTGGGCAGAAAAGTTGCCGGAACTCCCTGAATTAGTGTATGACAGTCTTCAACAGCATAAACATTTGCAAGCCAACATTGAGAAGCTATCAGATCAGTTAAAAGGGCAGCAGACAAAACAGCGACAGTCGCAGTATTTGCTCGGTGTTGGTGCGACATTGTTTCTTTGTGGGAGTTTGTTTTTGTTGTCTGGCTTAGTCGATATTCCTTGGTTGTTTATGGGCGCGGGTGTCGTCTCATGGCTGTTTGGCTGGTGTCAGTTAAGTAAAACAAAGTAAAATTTGTCTTCGGTATTTTCGAATATATAGTTCATCGTATAATGAGCTATCAATGATAATCCTTGTTAAAGAGGTAAACCAGAATGGGCGGTATAAGTATTTGGCAATTACTCATCATTGCTGTCATCGTAGTACTGTTATTCGGCACAAACAAACTCCGTACTCTGGGGTCTGATTTGGGAGCGTCTCTTAAAGGTTTTAAAAAAGCGATAGGGGATGATAATCCGCCTCAGCAAGCTCAGAAAACCAGTAATGATGCTGATTTTGAGACTAAAAATATTGCTGAAAAGCAATCAGCAGCTCAATCTGAACCATCTGAGAGCAAAAACAAAGAGCAGGTATAAACCGTGTTTGACATTGGTTTTAGTGAACTGCTGTTGGTTATGGTCATTGGCCTAGTCGTTCTGGGGCCAGAACGGTTACCTGTGGCAGTTAAGACGGTTGCCGGCTGGATCAAAGCATTGCGCTCTTTAGCTGCTAACGTCCAAAATGAGCTTGCTCAGGAGCTGAAATTACAAGAGCTCCAGGAAAGCTTGAAAAAAGTCGAAGAAGAAGCGGGGTTACAGAATTTATCCCCGGAATTAAAAGCTTCGATGGATGAGCTAAAAGAAGCGGCTGAGTCTTTGAAAAAAGCCTACCAAAATGAACCTGATGCAGGGAATATGACAGCATCAGAAACAGATCAGGTGGCTCAAAAGCCGGCAGCATCTCAGATTGTGGCTTCGCCCATATCATCTTCTCCGGTGGATGATAAAGCGGTTTCTGAAATGAAGAAAAAAACTTCTGATTAAGTTAATGGTGAACACGAAAACATGGCTGTTGATGATACTCAACCACTTATCAGTCACCTTATTGAACTGCGTAAGCGAATTCTAAACAGTTTACTTACTGTATTAGTGGTTTTTTTAGCGTTGGTCTATTTTTCTAACGATATCTATCAGATGATCTCTGCACCTTTGATTAAGCAATTGCCTCAAGGTGCCAGTATGATAGCGACAGATGTTGCCTCTCCCTTTTTTACACCAATAAAGCTGACCATTATGGTGTCTATATTCGTGTCTGCACCTATGGTTCTCTATCAGGTATGGGCATTTATTGCACCTGCGTTATATAAGCATGAACGTCGCTTGATGATCCCTCTGCTCGTTTCCAGTAGCCTGCTGTTCTATTTAGGGATGGCATTTGCTTACTTTGTTGTATTTCCGATTGCTTTTGGGTTCTTTGCTAAGACAGCTCCTGTAGGGGTTTTAATTGCAACGGATATTAGTAATTATCTGAGCTTTGTCATGGCATTGTTTATGGCCTTTGGCGTCTCTTTTGAAGTCCCGGTTGCCATTATTTTGTTGTGCTGGAGTGGGGTAATTACACCCGAATCCCTGAAGAAAAAGCGGCCGTATATTTTGGTAGGTGCTTTTGTTGTTGGCATGTTATTGACGCCGCCTGATGTTTTCTCACAAACCTTACTCGCTATTCCTATGTATCTGCTGTTTGAATTGGGGATTTTACTTTCCCGTTTTTACACCGGACAGCGCAAGCTGGGAGATCGTTCAGAAGAAGAGCAAACATCAGAAGCAAATAGGGAAAAGTGATAATAGTGATCTTAACATGTTGTTCTGTAATGCTAAGATAATTAACTCAAAGCGATAGCATATTAATTAACCCAGCGTCTATACGCTGGGTTTGAGTTAGGAGAGCTATATGAGCTATGTATTTCCAGGAACTTTTCCTGGTCGCCGTATGCGGCGAGTACGCCGTCATGATTTTTCCCGTCGTCTGGTTGCTGAAAATCAATTAACTGTTAACGACTTAATCTATCCGGTGTTTGTGATGGAAGGCACTAACCGTCTTCAAGAAGTACCCTCTATGCCAGGAGTGTATCGTCTGACAATGGATCTTTTGCTGAAAGAAGCTGAAGAGATTGCCCGACTGGGTATTCCTGTTTTATCTCTGTTCCCTGTTATTGAAGCAGATAAAAAATCTTTGGATGCGAAGGAAGCTTATAGTCCTAATGGGCTGGTTCAACGCACAGTTCGTGCGCTGAAAAATGTTGTTCCTGAATTGGGATTGTTGACTGATGTGGCATTAGATCCATTCACTACACATGGTCAGGATGGCATCATCGATCAAGATGGTTACGTGATTAACGATGTAACCAAAGAAATTTTGGTCAAACAGGCTCTGTCACATGCAGAGGCTGGGGCTGAGATTGTTGCACCGAGCGATATGATGGATGGACGTATTGGTGCAATCCGCGAGTTGTTTGAAGCGGAAGGTCATGTAAATACTCAGATTATGGCCTATTCTGCTAAGTATGCTTCGGGTTATTATGGCCCATTCCGTGATGCGATCGGTTCAAGTAGCCATCTGAAAGGGGGTAATAAAAAAACCTATCAGATGGACCCGGCTAACAGTGATGAAGCATTGCAGGAGATTGCACAGGATTTGCAGGAAGGTGCTGATACTGTAATGGTTAAACCGGGTATGCCTTACCTGGATGTGATCCGCCGGGTAAAAGACACCTTTGGTGTACCGACCTTTGCTTATCAAGTATCTGGCGAATATGCCATGCACATGGCTGCGATCCGGAATGGTTGGTTACAGGAGCAAGTCATTATGGAGTCCTTGCTATGCTTCAAGCGTGCAGGGGCGGATGGCGTGCTGACATATTTCGCAAAACAGGTTGCTCAACAGTTATATGAGCAGAGGTTTTAATATTTGATTAAAAACGGGTGAATGTGAATTCTGCCCGTTTTTTGTTTGGTTAAAGTTTCACAAACTGTTTGTTATCAAGCGCTTTAGGTAATTGTTTATTCAGAATATTCAGTAATAGAATAGAACGGGTTTCTCCATCAGGCTCATTGTAGATAGCCTGCAATCCTTCAAATATCCCGTCTGTGATTAATACTGTATCACCGGTTACAGGAGTATCTGGTGATACATATTCTTGTTCTGTTGCAGACATAATTTCATTAATAAGAACGTCCGGTACGATAGCTGGACGTATACCAAAACGGACAAAATGACTAACGCCGCGTGTTGAATTGATAGTCGTGGTATGAATAACTTCTGGGTCAAACTGAACAAATAGGTAATTAGGAAAAAGGGGTTCTGTACTCACAGTACGTTTACCGCGAGTTATTTTTTCAATTTTCGCGATAGGCGTCAGGCAGGCAACATCCTGTCGTTCCAGATTTTCTATTGCTCGTGAAATTTGCCCACGCTTACAGTAGATGAGGTACCAGTTTTCCATGTTTATTTAACCTTGATCCAATGACTATTAAGCATAGCAAAATAGGAAAGGTCATTACAGGAATTATCTCAGTGATAATTGTTTGATGATAGATATTTATTGTTATGAGTAGATACTGCGTTTCTTAGTAAGAAAGCTGTGAGTAATATCTTGGTAAGCCACGGGCAAAGCGATCAATATAATGCTGGTGATTCTGTCTTCAATTAATATAAGGAAAAGAAAGATGGAAGTATTTCTGCTGAGTAATGGCAAACTTTCAGGTAATCCGAATTGGTTGAGTTATGCCAAAGAGCAGTTAAGTGCGTAGATCTTTCTTGGGCTCTGTCGGTCATTTGTAGTGGCATGATAATTCAGGACACCTCAGAAGCCTGTTAATCTAACAATAGTCAAAAACACTATCAAAAAACCATGGATGTGGCACACAGTCTAGCTATTGATGCCAGCCTACTGCCTAAATGGGTAAAGCAGTACCATGCTGAACTTCACCAATGGTTCGGCCATGACGGTTGAACAACGCCACATAAAAGAGCTGGAAGCCCAGAGGTCATCACCCAGCTGCACTCGCCCTGCTTCGGCCAGACAAAATGGGCCCGGTGCAGACGGCAGGTACACAGCCAGACACCGTGTCGGTCCCAACGCAACACCTTAAGGCGGGAGCGGGCCTTGTTACAGAAAACGAAAGCCGCTTCCTCCTGCCAGCGCAAATTCAATCCTTCGAGGTGTTGGGTTAGGGCATCAATGCCCCGGCGCATATCGACGGGTTCGCGCACCAGAAAAAGCGATTCGAGTTTTAGCATCGGAATGGTTAACTATTTTCAATTAAATACAATTAACTCCCCTTATGAAAATTTGCATTTATCGAGTTAAATCCCTCCTTGATATAAAAATTTTAATACCTCTGTATTCGCGTTTTTAAATGATTATGACAGTTAACCTGTTATCGGAAGTCGTTTTTTTACTCGATGGATTTAATTAGTATAAAGTTTTAACCGTTGTTTTCACCCCTTTTAACACCTGCTTTTTGTTAAGTTTAATCATCATCGGATATCGTGTTTTATGTTTAACGAACACGGATTATATTCACTTTTTATCTTTTCTGAT